>JABIRX010000054.1 GCA_018667735.1 Alphaproteobacteria bacterium
GTCTGTGTCATCCATGCGCAATATCATCTTACCATTATGTTTTTTAGTAAAAAGATAATTTACGATGGCAGTTCTAACATTGCCAACATGTATATATCCAGTAGGACTTGGGGAAAATCGCGTTATAATCATGTATTTACTCTAAATAAAAAATATCTTTTTAAAACTAAAATTTCTCTTTGAAGGCAAAAAAGTCAGCTACCAAATTAGTGAATTCACATAACACTTCTTTACCGGACTTAAAATTCCTAAGTAACACTTGTTTAGTTGCAACTTCATTCTCACCTAATATAGCAACAAATTCAGGCTTAAATTTAGCTGCTTTTTTTAGCTTTTTAGTCAAATTACCCCCAGAAAAAATAATATCTGCTTTTATGTCATTTTGTCTAAGTGAATTTAACAAAGAAAAAGCGCTAGATTTTTCCGCATCAGACAAAGGCAAAACTATAATATTTATTATATTTTGTTCATTCATCTCAATTAATTCAAACATTCGCTCAACCCCGCCGGCAAAACCAACAGCTGGAGTTGCGCGGCCTCCCATATTTTCAATTAAGTTATCATATCTACCTCCTGCAAAAACTGCATTTTGCGCGCCAAGTAAAGCTGTACTATATTCAAAAACTGTATGCGCATAATAATCAAGCCCCCTTACAAGCTTATTATTTAATTTATATGAAATATTTTGTTTGGTTAACTCTTCTAATAAGGAGGAAAAAAAACTTTGATCAAAACTGGTAAAATAATCTTCTAGAAGTGGTGCATCTTGATTAATCTCCTGGTCCTTTATATCCTTACTATCTAATATTCTAAGCGGATTTGTTTTTAACCTATGCTTACTATCTTCTGACAAATCATTTTCATATCTAAGATAATAATTAACTAATTCATTCTTATATTTTAACCTTGCATCATTAGAGCCCAACGAATTGATTTCTAAGGTTACTTTATTTTGTATATTTAGTTTTTTTATTATCTGTTCTATTAACATAATTAGTTCTAATTCTGCATAATATGTATCATTACCAAAAAACTCAAAATTAACTTGGTTAAATTGTCTTTGTCTTGCTTTTTGTGGCCTTTCATAACGAAATAATGGACCATAAGTAAAAAACTTTAAGGGTAATTCGTGATATAGTTTATTTGAAATTAGTGATCTAACTATACCTGCTGTAAATTCAGGTCTTAAAGTTACCTTATTTTCACCTTTATCAGTAAAATTATACATTTCTTTATTTACGATATCAGACGCTTCTCCTAATGTTCTCTGATAAACTGAACTCTCTTCTAATATCGGAAAATATGATTTTTGGTAATTATAAGTTTCGGCAACCTTACCAATTAAATCTATGATATAATTAAATTTCTTTGCATCAGTTAAAATTACATCTTTAAAGCCTCTTAGGCAATTCAACTCCATATTACTTTATTTAAGAATTAGTGCTAAATATTTATTAGTTCAGACTTTACTATAAGTCTAGAAATAGCTTCATTTAACTCTAATTTTTCTTTAATTTACTAATTAATACTCAAAAGTTGTATTTTCTATTTATTATATTTATAAAAAATTTACACAATATTTACTAAATATAGCAACTCAAAAAAGTCAAAATATTGTCGAGCAAAGCTTAAAAACTCGGATGAAGAAGCCAAACTAAGTAATCTATTCACATAACCTCACTTATCTAATGACAATAAGGGCTAATTCAATAATATATAAAAATGTTTAAAAAAATATTTATTGCACTTACTTACATCATATTGGCTACGCATAAGCTATCTGCATTAAGTTTAATTCGTGATGCACAGACTGAACAATATTTACATAAAATATCTCAGCCTATATTTACAGCGGCCAACCTAGATAGACAAATAAAAATTCACATCATAAATGACCGTAGTATAAACGCATTTGTCGCAGGGGGTAAAAATATTTTTATTAATACAGGAACTATAACCTATTCGAATTCACCATTAGGATTAATTGGTATTATTGCACATGAAACTGGCCACATAACAGGCAGCCATTTAGCCAGAATGAGTCTAGATTTACAAAAAATCAACACTCAAATGGCTCTTGGCTATATAATTGGTATAGCCACAGCAGTTGCAGGCAGAGCTGATGCTGGCCAAGCTTTAATTATGGGTAGTTCACACATAGGTGAAAGACAATTTTATAGCCATAGTACTAAACATGAAGAAGCAGCTGACGAGGCTGCCTTGAAGTTGCTTGATGCAAGTAAAATAAGCGCGCAAGGCTTATTAGAGTTTTTTGGTGAAATAAAATCTAATGAAAAGTTATACACAGATCAAATTAATCCATATACCAGAACACACCCACTAACTAATGACAGAATGAATAGGATTCAAGAACATTTAAACAGCTCTCCTTATACTAATGTGCTGTTAGCAGAAAATTTACTTAATGAATTTACTATCATTAAAACAAAATTAGAGGCATTTTTAGAAGATCCTCTTGTGGTAATTGAAAATTATAGTAGCGATACTGAGCATGGCAAATTAGCTTTAGTAATAGCTAATCACCGCTTGGGAAAATCTAAAAAATCATTAGATATATTTAAAACTATACAAAATAAAGACTCTGCCTTTATGCAAGAGTTAAAAGGACAAATCCAGTATGAATCTGGCATGTCTGTGGCTGCAGTTAAAACTTTATTAGAGGTAGAAAAACAGCTTCCTGATATTTCCTTAGTAAAAATAGAGCTTGCCGCTGCTATTATAAGTGCAAAAAAAATAGAGCTTTACAAGATGGCTATAGCAAAACTAAACCAAGCATTGATTACAGAAACAGATAATGTAACTGGTTGGCGTTATTTAGCTAGATTATACCACCTTACTCAAAATCAAGGCTTGTCGTTATTATCCTTAGCAGAAGCTGAGTTTTTTGCTGCAAATTACGATTTAGCTCTTAAATATGCAAATAGTGCAAAAAAAATATTAAAAAAAGAAAATCAACAAGGCTCAATTATAAGAGCGGAAGATATTATTAAATTCTCTAAGGAAAAAAAAGATGTTTAAAATAAGCTCTATTTATGAAAAAATTATTAACAAATACACTAAAATATTTACGCTTATTCTAATAATATTTTTATCTTTTGCACTTTATTACAGTAAAAATTTTTATTTAGATGCCTCCGCTGATTCATTATCATTAAAAAATGATCAAGATTTAACTTTCTATCGTGAAATAAAGGAAAAATACATCTCAGATGATTATTTAGTTATAACATATGCGCCAAAAACCAGTATGTTTACTAAAAATAATCTAAAATATTTAGAAGATTTACATCAAAAATTAGCTGCATTAGAAAATATTGATAATGTAATTTCCATTTTAAACATACCTCTATTAAGAAGCCCACCTAGAAGCTTACAAGAGCTTGCTAAGGAAACTATTAATCTACTTCACCCAGATGTAGATTTAGCCTCAGCTCCAAATGAAATTTTAACCAGTCCACTATATAAAAATGCGCTTATTAGTCCTGATGGGAAAATTACAGCATTATTAGTTTTTCTAACCAAAGATGAAGAATATAATTTTTTGCTCAAAGAGCGAAACAAACTTAGAAATAAATCAGCAGCTTCTTTTTTAACGCCAGAAGAGCAAGCTAAGTTAGAAGAGTTAACCACAGAGTTTAAAATACGCTCAAGAATAACCAGTAAAGTAAGAGAAACTAATATTAGTGAGGTTCGTGGTATAATGAAGCAATATAAGGATGTTGCCACCATGTATCTAGGAGGTGTACCCATGATTATGTCTGATTCTTTAAATTACATAAAGAGTGACATGGTTGTTTTTGGTAGCGCAGTTCTAATATTTATTATTTTTACCTTAGCTATAGCCTTTAAGTCTGTCCGCTTTGTAATTTTACCCTTAACAATTTGCTTCACCGTTACACTAATTATGATTGGTTTTCTAGGCTTTACAGCCTGGCCTGTAACTACTGTTTCATCTAATTTTATTGCTCTTTTATTAATTCTTACCCTATCTATTAATATTCATTTAACTGTAAAATATCGGGAAGAATATCGTAAAAACCCTAAATTAACTCACCGAGAATTAATTTTAATTTCTACGAAAAAAATGGCCAAGCCATGTTTTTATACAACTTTAACTACAATGGTAGCTTTTGCTTCCTTAATTCTTAGTGGTTTAAAACCAGTTATTGATTTTGGTTGGATGATGTTTGCCGGCCTAGCAATTTCATATTTAATTTCATTAATGTTTTTTCCTATTTTGCATAGCTTCTTAAACAAACCAAAAAAAGTTAGAATAGCACATGATATTACACATTATATCACAGAGTTTTTTGCTAAACAGGTGGAATTTAGAGCAAAATTAATTCTAGGATTTTTTATGTTATTATTCTGTATAAGCATTTATGGGATTAGCAAATTATCTGTAGAAAATCGCTTTATTGATTATTACAAGAAAGATACAGAGATATATCAGGGTATGAAACTAATTGATGAAAATTTAGGTGGAACAACTCCATTAGAAATTATCATAGATGCCCCTCCTGAACATTTTGAGCAAATAGAAGCAGAGGAATCTTTTAATATTTTTGGTCTTGAAGAAGAAAACACGGAAAATGAGATTACTAAAGGCTATTGGTTTAACAGCTATATGTTTGAACAAATTAACGATTATCATAATTACTTAGATAATTTACCAGAAACAGGTAAGGTTTTATCTTTAGACACAACTTTAGATTTGTTTTCTTCAATTGATCCAGAGCTAATCTCTAACTCATTCACTCTGGCCATATTATATAATAAACTTCCTCTTGAAATAAAAAAGCAGATTTTCGATCCTTTTATTTCAGCAGATGGCAACCAACTTAGATATAGTATAAGAATTTACGAATCATCACATAATTTAAAAAGGAATGACTTATTGTTAAAAATTAAAAAAGACTTTACCGAAAAATTTAATCTAGCTGAGGATCAATTTAGACTTACAGGTATGTTGGTTCTATATAACAATATTTTACAAACTTTATTTAAAAGTCAGATCCTTACTATAGGTGCGGTATTTTTGTTAATATTTATAATGTTTTATTTGTTATTTCGAAATATTAGAATTTCTTTAATTGCAATTATTCCAAATATTTTAGCAGCTTCTTTTATTCTTGGCATTATGGGGTTGCTAGGTATCTCCTTAGATATTATGACTATAACTATTGCAGCTATAGTTATTGGTATAGCGGTTGATAATACTATACATTATATTCACAGATTTATTGAGGAGTATAAAATAGATAACAATTATATTAAAGCAATGTACAGGTCGCATGAATCGATAGGAAGGGCAATGTATTTTACTACTA
>JABIRX010000055.1 GCA_018667735.1 Alphaproteobacteria bacterium
AAGAATATATTATTTTTACCAGGAGATGGTATTGGTCCAGAAGTCTGTGCAGAAGTTAAAAAAATAATTAACTGGTTAAACCTTCATTATAATACAAATTTTACAATTGAAGAAGCGTTAATAGGTGGTGTTTCTACAGATCAATATGGAAAACCATTAACAACAGATACAATAAATTTGGCAAAAAATTCGGATGCCATATTATTAGGAGCAGTTGGTGGTCCAAAATGGGAAGGTTTAGACATTTCAATTAGGCCGGAAAAGGGTCTGTTAGGAATTAGGAAAGCTCTAGATTTATTTGCTAACTTAAGGCCTGCTATAACTTTTAAAGAATTAGTACATAGCTCAACAGTTAAAGAAGAAATTATCAGCAATTTAGATTTAATGATTGTTAGAGAATTAACTGGTGGTATCTATTTTGGTGAGCCAAGAGGTGTAGATATTGTTAAAGGTAAAAGATCAGGTTATAATACATTAGCATATCATGAAGATGAAGTTATTAGAGTAGCAAAGGTTGCTTTTGATATTGCAGATAAAAGAAGTGGAAAATTATGCTCTGTAGATAAAGCTAATGTTTTAGAAGTAACAGAAATGTGGCGTGACATAGTTACGGACTTACATAAAAAGCAATATCAAAATATAGAATTATCTCATATGTATGTTGATAATGCATCCATGCAATTAGTTAGAAACCCAAAGCAATTTGATGTAATGGTTACAACTAATATGTTTGGTGACATTCTATCAGACACCGCAGCAATGCTTACGGGTTCACTTGGTATGTTACCAAGTGCATCACTTGGAGCTAAATTAGAAAATAATAAACAACATGCTTTATACGAACCGGTACATGGTTCAGCTCCTGATATAGCGGGAAAAAACATCGCAAATCCTTTAGCTACAATCTTAAGTTTTGAAATGATGTTGCGCTATTCATTTTCATTAGATGATTTGGCCAATAAGTTAAATCAAGCAGTTAAAAATGTTTTGGCTAATGGTAATAGAACCATTGATATAAAAGAAAAAAACACTAATTTAGTATCATCTTCTGACATGGGAGATTTAGTAATAAAAGAATTAGAAATGTTATGATTAGGGCCTTAGTCTTATCCCTTTTTTTACTTACTACTTTAAACCTTCAAGCAGCTAGCTATGGGGAGTTTAAAGAAATTGATGTTTTAGATAGTAAGCGAGTAATTGTTACTAGTTGGAATAGTAAGCTTGGTCTTAAGCTTTTTAAAAAAGCAAAATATAAAAATGACTTTTACGATCTTGCAAGTCACTTTCAACCCCAGAAAAATCCTTTATATTGTGGTATTGCTAGTTCAGCTATTATTTTAAACGCTTTAAATGAAGATAATAATATTATTGTTAATTCTAAAAATACAATTAAAAAGCCAAAAATATACGGAGCTACAGTAATTCCCTTTTATAGTTTTACTCAAGATGATATATTAAATAACAATACAGACTTTATAAAAAATAGAGCTGTAGTAAATTTCAAGACTATTGATCAAAACCTAGGAAGATATGACCCAGGCTTAACATTAAAACAATTGGCAAAATTACTCGAATATTACACCTTAAATGTAAAACTAATCTATGCTGATGAAAGTAATAAAGATGGAGTTAACTCTTTTAAGGAGATTTTAAAAAACACATTAAATATAAAGGGAGAATATATTTTAGCTAACTTCCAAGGAAAAAAAATAGGTTCTCTAACGTCAGGTCACATCTCTCCTGTAGCTGCTTACAATGAAGCTAAGAATCAAATATTAATTTTAGATGTTGCAAGCCATAAACAACCATGGTTCTGGGTTGATGTAAATAAATTTTATGAGGCTATGCAAGAAAAAGATGGCTCTAAATCTAGAGGCTATTTAATTATAAGTAAGAGCCTTTAGAAGCTAACATGCTCTGTTATTTCTAAACCAAAGCTATCTAGTCCAATTACAGATTTTGGATTATTAGTTAATAATTTTAATTTTTTGATTCCTAGATCTTTTAAAATTTGAGCACCAGTACCATAATCTCTAATTAACTTATCTTGTGGCTTTTTGTGCAAGTTATTCTCACGATTAAATAATGTTTCTGAGACTTTGTTTTTTTGAGGACTTCTAAGTAATACCAACACTCCAGAATTAGCAGTGATTTTTTTAAGTGCAAGATCTAATTGATCAGCTTTGTTGTTGGTGTTATCTCCAATAATGTCGGCTAAGATATCTTGAGAATGCATTCTAACTAACACAGATTCCTCTGGATTAATATTGCCACTACTTAAAACAATATGCTCTGCATATTCTGCATTGCTAACATAAACAGATATATCTAATTCTCCATATTTATGCTGTATTTTACTTTTTATCTTACATGAAATAAGGTTTTCTTGTTTTCTACGATAAGCGATCAAATCTGCAATCGAACCTATTTTTAAATCATGCTCTTCTGCAAACTCATATAGGTCAGGTAGCCTAGCCATGGTTCCATCCTCATTCATAATTTCGCAGATAACCCCAGATTGATTTAGCCCTGCCAACTTAGCTATATCTACTGAAGCCTCTGTATGTCCTGCCCTAACTAAAACACCTCCATTTCTTGCAACTAAAGGAAAAACATGTCCGGGTGAGCAAATATCATGTGATGTTTTGTCTTTAGAAATAGCGGCTTTAATGGTTGTTGCTCTATCTCCTGCTGAAATACCAGTGGTAACCCCTACTCTTGCTTCTATAGATATTGTGAATGCAGTACCATGTCTAGAACCATTTAAGGGTGACATTAATGGTAAATTTAATATATTACTTCTATCCTCAGTTAAGGTAAGGCAAATTAAACCTCTACCATATTTAGCCATAAAATTTATAGCTTTATGATCAGCATATTCAGCTGGTATGACTAAATCTCCCTCATTTTCTCTATCTTCATCATCCACAATGATAAACATCTTTCCAGCTTTAGCATCACTGATTATGTCTTCTATTTTGGCTAGTTTTTTATTTAACATGTAACTTTTTTATATATTTTGCGATTAAATCTATTTCTATATTAACATCATCACCATCTACTAGCTCTTTCATATTAGTGTTCAACCAGGTGTGTGGAATAATATTTAAGTATATAATGTTATTTTCAATTTTATTAATAGTCAAAGAAATACCATCTATTGTGATAGAGCCTTTATCAATTAAATAATCTACATAATTATCGCTTATTAAAACTTTAACAATATATGAATCATTCAAAGATTTGATAGAATCTACTTTTGCAACATCATCAATATGCCCTGATACCATATGACCATCAAACCTTGAGTTAGCTGACATTGCTTGCTCTAAATTAATCTCTTTACCAATGGACCAGTTTGAAATTGTAGTTTTAGCTATTGTTTCTGCTGAGATAAAAAATGACAATTCTTTTTTGTTTATATTGGTAATAGTAAGACAAGCACCATTACAAGCAATAGATTGTCCTATTTTTAATGTTTCATCAATATTAGCTGCTATTATAATTTCTTTTTCTGTGCCCTTTTCTATAATATTGGTTATTATACCCAAATTTTCTATTATTCCTGTGAACATTATTTACCTATGCAAAATGATGTGAATATTTTATCAAGAACATCTTCAATATCTATTATCCCTGTTATTTTGCCTAATAAATCTGTACATCTTCTTAAGATCTCAGCAGTAAAAATTAAGTCACCATTTAAATCGACTTTATTTAACTCTGCTATTATTTCATTTATAATAATATAATGTCTTTCTTTATTAATTGACACATTATTGTCCGAATTATATTGCAACTCAATCAAGCTTTGTAGTCTATTTAGGAGCAAATCAAGGTTTTTCTGGTGCTTAACAGATATTGTTAAAGCATTGGTTAAGCTGCAATTAGAACTTAAGTCACTCTTATTTATTACCAATAAACTATTCTCATCAATATATTCTTTATAATTTTCATGCTCATCTAATTGATCTACGCTGAGTAATATGATTTTAAGATCAGAATTATTTGCTTTCTCCTTTGTTTTTTCTATACCAATTTTTTCAATTTCATCCTTACTTTTAACTCTAATACCGGCGGTATCTATGAGAGTTACTAAGTAACCAGATAAATCTAAATTTACTTCAATAACATCTCTTGTTGTACCAGCTATATTTGAAACTATGGATACATCTTTGCCTGCTAAATAATTGATTAGGCTAGACTTTCCAGCATTTACAGGACCAATTATACTTATTTGAATACCATGAATAATAGCTTTTTCTTTTTTAAAGTTTTTTATAAGATTTATAAAATCTTTTTTAATAGATTTTACTATGTTGTTTATTTCTGCTAATTTGCTAATTGGAATTTCTTCATCAGGAAAGTCTATAAAAGCTTCTATATAGGCTCTGACTTCTATCAGTTTTTCTCGAAGTTTAATAAAATAATTACTATTCTTGCCTTCTAATTGTTCTAGAGCTTTATCTGATTGCTTAACAGTGTTAGCATTAACAAGGTCATTAACGGCTTCTGCTTGCAGTAAATCTAGTTTGTTGTTTAAGAAGGCTCTTTTGGTAAACTCGCCAGCTTCAGCAAATCTGTAGCCATCTATATTTGTTAAAATTTCAATAACTTGCTTGTAGATAGATAAACTTCCATGCAGAGAAACCTCTATTATATCTTCGCCTGTAAAACTGTTAGGAGCCTTGTAATAAACCACTAATGCTTTGTCTATAAGCTTACTATTATGTGTTAATGCACATAATGTGGAATATCTTGGGGTGATGTTGTTTTTTATGGAGAAAATATTATAAAATTCTAACGCTTTACAACCTGATATTCTGATGGTAATTACACT
Organism: Alphaproteobacteria bacterium; assembly: GCA_018667735.1. NCBI lineage: Bacteria > Pseudomonadati > Pseudomonadota > Alphaproteobacteria > Alphaproteobacteria bacterium. The sequence goes on from JABIRX010000055.1 coordinate 4,841, forward strand.
TGCCTTAAGAATTGAATTTATGGGGGCGAATATCGTATCCATATTAAGTTTTACTTTAAAATAAAGATTATAATAATATAAATAGAATAAACCAAGATAAAATTTAATGAAGATACTAGCTTGCAATTCAAATAAGCCACTAAGTTCGGCTGTAGCAAAAAAATTGAACAAACAATTATTAGACGCTCATATTAAAAAATTTGCGGATGGTGAAATATTTGTAGAAATAAATGAAAATGTTAGAGGAGAAGATGTATTTGTTTTGCAATCCACATCATGCCCTACTAATGAAAATTTAATGGAGTTATTAATTTGTATAGACGCACTAAGAAGAGCTTCTGCTAAAAGAATTACAGCCGTTATTCCCTATTACGGTTATGCCAGACAAGATAGAAAGCCAGGGCCTAGAACACCAATTTCAGCCAAGTTAGTAGCAAATCTAATAACAACAGCAGGCACAGATAGAGTTTTAACTATTGATTTGCATGCAGGACAGATACAAGGTTTTTTTGATATTCCTCTAGATAACTTATATGCATCCCCCATTTTTATTAGAGACATAGAGAAAAATTTTGACTTAGCTAACACAGTTATAGTTTCTCCGGATGTTGGAGGTGTTGCAAGAGCAAGAGCAATTGCGAAAAAATTAGATTTAGATTTAGTTATTATTGATAAAAGAAGAGAAAAAGCAGGAGTGTCAGAAGTTATGAATATAATAGGTTCTGTAGAAAACAAACATTGTATTTTTATAGATGATCTTGTTGATAGCGCAGGAACTTTATGTAATGCATCAGCTGCTGTCAAAGCAAAGAATGCTCTTTCCACTAGTGCTTACATTACTCATGGTGTGTTATCTGGGAAAGCGGTTAGTAGAATCAGAGATTCGGACTTAGATAATTTAGTTATTACTGATACTATAAATGATTTAGATAAGATTTCAGATCTTAAAAATGTGAAAATCATTACTTCATCCTCTTTGATTGCAGAAGCAATTGATAGAATATCTAATGAAAAATCCGTTTCTGTACTTTTTAGCTAAAATAAGCTTAGCAGTAAAATGTTTTTACTTGCAATTAAAGGATAGTAAAGTATTTTCTTTGCTCTAAATAGTTAAAATAAAATTATGCCTAATATTTTCGCAATAAAAGCAGAACAAAGAACAGAAACTGGAAAAATAGCTTCTAAAAAACTTAAACATCAAGGTCTTATACCTGCTGTTATATATGGACCTGGTAAAGAGCCAAAAGCAATAGCCGTAGATTTTGCGCTAATAGCAAAGAGACATAAGCAAGGTAGATTTTATACTCAATTATGTGAAATAGAATTAGGAAATAAAAAAATACAAGTTATACCTCGTGATCTATATAGACATCCAGTAACTGATAATGTAGAGCATGTTGATTTTTATGAATTAGACGCAAAAATTAGAGTTAAAATAAAAGCTCAAATAGTTGCGCAAAATGAAAGTAAATGTAAAGGCGTAAAGTTAGGTGGTGTTCTTAGTCATAATATTAGAAGAATTGAACTTTTATGTTTTCCAAAAGACATAATTAGCGAAATAAGCGTTGATGTAGAAAAATTAAACATTGGTGAATCTATTCACATTTCAGATCTTAACTTACCAAAAGGAGTGGAAGTAAAAGTAAATGAAAATTTATCTATATTCACAATTTCTGGAAGAACTCCTGAAGAAGAGTCAGATGAAGCTACTGATGAAGATGCAGCATCTAAAGTAGAAGTAATCACTGAATCAAAAAAAGAATAAGGAATATAACAACTTATTTCGAATGATTTTAATTTGTGGACTTGGTAACCCAGGTTCTGAATATTCTAATACAAGACATAATATAGGCTTTTCTTTTATAGATTATTTAGCCAAGTCTATGTTAGGTGAAGGTTTTGCATATAAAAGTAAATTTAACTCTGACTTAATCTCTCATGTCTTTAATGACGAGAAAATAATTCTTGCAAAACCTCAAACATATATGAATAATTCGGGTGAACCAGTTGCTCAGATCTCTCATTTTTATAAAATTAAAGCAGAACATATTATTGTTATTCACGATGAGTTAGACTTGCCATATGGTAAAATCAAGACTAAGTTCTCTGGTAGTCATGCTGGTCATAATGGTTTAAAGGATATTGATAATAAAATTGGTGATAATTATCATCGTATTAGAATAGGAATTGACCATCCAAGAAACCTAGAAAATAATGAAATAAAAGTATCTGATTATGTTTTGCAAAGCTTTTCTAAAGATCAGCAATCTTCGCTTAACGATGTTTATATTGAAGCTGAAGAGAAGCTTGTTAATATATTGCTAACAATGTCATTGTAAGTTTTATAATTTTATTGCAATATTTTATTTAACATCAATTTGTTTAACATTCCTTTTAAACGCAGTTAACTTTACCATATATAGTTTTGCATAAATATATAGAAGGCTAATTCTAAAAATATTATAGTTTAAATAACTATATTGGTCCTAATATTTATGCCTAAATTACAAGTTTTTTATAAACCTTGCCATCTAGTAATAATATTTTGTTCAATGTCGAATTGATCCAATATTCTACCAACAGTATGGTTTACAATATCATCTATAGTTTTTGGTTTATTATAAAAAGCTGGGACAGGAGGAAATATTATAGCTCCAATATCTGAAAGTTTTTTCAAATTATCAAGATGTATACTATGTAGAGGAGTTTCTCTCAAACATAATAAAAGTTTTCTTTTTTCCTTTAAAACAACATCAGCTGATCTACTAATTAAATTGCTACTTATTCCACATGCAATTTCTGACATAGTTTTGACAGAACAGGGAGCTATAATCATACCATCAATTTTAAATGAACCACTTGATATGCAAGCAGAAATATCTTTAAAAGAATAAGCTCTATAGGCTAGATTTTTTAACTCTCGAATATCTATATCCAATTCATGCTTTATAGTTATAAGTGCAGCATTAGATATAATTAAGTGAACTTGTATGTTTTCGGCTTTATTTAATATTTCTAATATTCTATAGCCATATATAGCTCCACTAGCACCAGTAATTGCTAGAATAATATTTTTCATTATGCAACTTGATTATTAGCTAAATTTTCTTCACTAGCCAAATCTGTTTCTCCCTCCATTCCAAGTGCAGTACGATAAATTTCTAACATGCTTTCTTTTTCATATAATTCATTATGGTCTAACTTTCTTAATTTTAGAATTTCGCGCATAATTTTAGTGTCATAGCCAAAAGCTTTAGCTTCAGCAAAAATTTCCTTAATATCATCAGCTATAGATTTTTTTTCAGATTCTAATTTTTCTATTCTTTCCACATAGCTTTTTAAATGAGCTCCGTCAACGCCATTTACAGTTTTTGTATTCATTTTCTTTCCTATTTTATTTAATTAAATTATACATATATTATTATATATTTATTTTATTTAATTGCAAAATGAAGATTTTTATTATTACAGGCGAAAAATCTGGCGACTTATTAGCCAGTAAAGTTATTAACCAACTTAAAAAAAACTATAAAAACCTAGAATTAAAGGGTTGTGGGGGTGAGCATTTAGCAAAAGAAAATATAAAAAATATTTTTGCTCAAAAAGAAATAAACCTAATGGGTTTTTTTGAAGTAATCCCCTCTTTATTTAAAATTTTAAAATTAATTAATTTTACAGTGGCTGAAATTATTAAATTCAAACCTGACATAGTAATTACTGTAGATGCACCTGATTTTAATTTTAGAGTTACAAAAAAGTTAAAAAAACTAAACTTTAAAACAAAATATATTCATGTAGTTGCTCCAACTGTATGGGCTTATCGTGAATATAGAGCTAAAAAAATAGCTAAAATATATGATCTATTGTTAGTTCTTTTTCCATTTGAGCCTCCTTATTTTGAAAAATATAATTTAAAAACTAAATTCATTGGCCATCCACTAATTTTTGAACAATACAGAATTGATAAAGAAATAATATCTCCAAAGTTACTTAAAAACAAGTTACCTCTTTTAGTTTTAACCCTAGGAAGTAGAGATCAGGAAGTAAAAACATTATTACCCATATATTTAGAAGTGATATCGAAATTAAAAGCAAGAGGTTTGAAATTTACTACTGCTATCCCAACTTTTAACAAATATATTAATTTAATTAAAGCTTCTTTTCCTGATGCATTAATTACGACTAATCAAGATGATAAATATTTTGCATTTAAAAATGCTGTAGCTGTTATCGCTAAATCAGGTACCAATAATTTCGAAATAGCAAAAGCGAAAGCCCCCTTCTCTATTTGTTATAAAGTAAATTTATTTACATATATTTTATTAAAATTAATGGTAAAAACAAAATATGTTAATTTGATTAATATCTTAGCAAAAAAAGAAATTATAGCTGAGTTTATTCAATATAAATGTAAAGCTGATTTAATTACAGAACATACATATATGTTGATGACAGATGATACATATAGAAAAGAGCAAATAATTGCACAAAACTTATACTTAAAAGACTTTGTTAATAACAACCAAGACCCTAGTAAAATTGCGGCGGAAGAAATAATAAAATTAGTCAAACCTTTTTGATCTTAATCTGTAAAGTAGCACATATATTAATAAAAAACTTGCGGTTATCAAGCAAGTTAAAAGAGTTATTTGTTTCAAGTTTGTATGTATTAGCTCCTGATTATTACCAAAAACAAAACCTATATAGCTAAGAATAGATACCCAAATAGAAGAGCCTAAAAAAGTAAAAAAAAGGAATTTATTGAAATTCATGTTACTAAAACCAGCGGCAAAAGATATATACTGCCTTATACCTGGAATTAATCTACCAAATGAAGTAGAAACAGTATCATGCTTATCAAAAAAACTTATTACTTTAATTAACCTTTTATTAGAAATAAAAAA
>JABIRX010000056.1 GCA_018667735.1 Alphaproteobacteria bacterium
AAAAAAATAGAAAAAACTGTAACTAAAAAACAAAGTTTAGCTAAAAAGACTAAAGCTAAAAACTAGTTTTAAACTTTAACACTTCAAATAAATATTTGTAATTAATTAATCATATTATCCACATCTGAGATAATTTTTAGCAAGCTTAATAGAGTTATTAGGAGGAGATAATTGATATTTATATAGTTTATTGCAGTTGTTCTTAAAAATAGAAAAACTGTAACCAAAAAGCAAAGTTTAGCTAAAAGTTAGTTTTAAACTTTAATGCTTCAAATAAATATTTGTCATTAATGACATTATTATTATCCATATCTGAGATAGTTTTTGCCAATCTTAATATACGCAAGTTATTACGCATGGATAATTGATATTTGTCACTAGCTTTCTGTAAAAGTTCTTTAGCATGATCAGTAATATTTATATAATTTTTAAAGTCTTCCAAAGTTAGTTCTGAGCTGTAATTTTTTTTTATCTCTATAAGTGATTCTTGTTGTCTGGTGCGAGCTTTTATGACTCTTTCTTTAACTTCAAAGGATGATTCCTCTATTTGTTTTTGCTTAAATAGCTCTGTTTTTTTATGAGGTATTGTAATTATGATATCAATTCTTTCTAATAATGGACCGGATAGTTTTTTTTGATATTCATCTTTACAAATAGGAGCTCGACCACATCTCTTTCCTGCAATTTGTAAATAACCACATTTGCAAGGATTCATTGCAGAAATGAGCTGAAAATTAGCAGGGTATGTAACCGATTTTCCTGCTCTTGAAATAGTTATTTTTTTTTCTTCTAAAGGCTGTCTTAACGACTCTAAAGCATCTCTTCTATATTCGGGTAACTCATCTAAAAACAAGATTCCATTATGTGCTTTAGTGATCTCGCCAGGTGTAATTTTACTGCCCCCACCAGTTAAAGCTGCTGCTGAACAATTATGGTGCGGAGATCTGAAAGGAAATGAAAAAAAATCATTATTACCATGTTCTTGTACCACACTTTTTACGATAGCCGTTTCTAATAATTCATTATTAGTTAAGTCAGGTAAAATAGATTTAAAGGCGCTAGCAAGCATTGATTTGCCAGAACCTGGGGCTCCTATCATTAATATGTTATGTTTTCCTACTGCTGCAATTTCAAAAGCCCTTTTAGCTTCTTTCAGACCAATAATATCTTTGAAATTAGTACTTTCCTCTTGCCGCATTTTAGGTTTGGTGTAATTACTAGCAATGACTATGTCATCACTCCTAAAAAAATTAATTACTTCTAAAAGATTACTAAAACTGGCAATGTTCTTATTTCCCGAAATTGCAGCTTCAGCTAAATTTTCTTTTGCGCATATTAAGCCTTTATTTAGTTTGTTAGCAAGTATTGCAGTAGGTAATATACCATTCACCCTATTTAAAGAGCCATCTAAAGATAATTCACTAGAAATAAGATATTCTTTTATTTTTTTTTCTGGAAAGATTTTTAAAGCAGCTAAAATTGTTAAGGTAATAGCTAAATCAAAATGACTTCCCTCTTTCATTAAATTAGCAGGTGCTAAATTAATAGTTATTCTTTTTGCTGGTAAAGCAAAAGCTATAGAACTTAATGCCGCTCTAATACGCTCTTTAGACTCTGATACTGCTTTATCTGCTAAGCCAACTATATTAAATACTGGTAAACCAGATGCAATATGCGCTTGTACTATAATTTTTTTAGCGTCCAGTCCATTTAAGGATAGGGTGTAACTACTTGCAAATTCAATGTCCATAATATAATAAAATACAACATTAAATATAAATTAAAAAAAGTTATTGTAAATTATTATTATACTAGTTATAGTGGTTTATGATAGTTTTCGGCAGTGGTAAGGGGCCTTCTGGCCTCTTACCCTATAATATGTAATAAATTTTATAGTTGAATAGTTTTCTTTTATTACATTCTTACAAAAGTTGCTATAGTTAAGCGTGTGATTTGCTTTTAGCAACCTGTGTTGTTTTATAACAATATTGGAGTTTTATCTTAAGTTAAAGTAAATTATTATATATTTTTCTCTCTCTATATATCTTCTCTCTCTCTCTCTCTTTTTATATATACATGATGATATATCCTTTAGGGGCTATACCATCTCATTTTTTATATTAATTTTATATAAAGACAAAGCGTATTACAAATTTTTTGCAATTACTTCGAATTATTATTTATATATATCTCTCTCTTTCTTATATAATTTTAAAACTTATGCTGCTTCTTTTTTTGCTTTTTTGTTATCTTCTTCAAGAGATAAGCCTAATTTAGTTCTAATTTTTAATTCGATTTCTGCAGCCATATCTAAGTTTTCTTTCAAAAAAGTTTTAGTGTTTTCTTTTCCTTGGCCTATTCTTTCGCCCTCATATGAATACCAAGAACCAGATTTTTCAATTATTTCTTCTCTTACACCAAGATCAACAATTTCACCAAAGCGAGAAATTCCTTCACCATACATGATTTCAACTTCTACATTTCTAAAAGGTGGTGCTACTTTGTTCTTTACTACTTTAATTTTAGTAGTATTTCCAATAACTTCATCCTTATTTTTAATAGCAGTAGATTTTCTAATATCTATTCTTACAGATGAATAAAA
>JABIRX010000057.1 GCA_018667735.1 Alphaproteobacteria bacterium
CAAGAACAGCAGCAAGCCCAAAAGATCTATCGCATGTTGCAAGGCTAGCTGAGCAAAAAACACTTCAGATTATATAGCTAGTAAGGGTAGGGATTTAGCATATAGTTTTTTTATTTTAACTATATTTTATCTGCCATTAGGCTGCGCTCCTGTTACTTGTTCTTGTGCTCTTTGCTCAGCTAGCCTTGCAACATGCGATAGATCTTTTGGGCTTGCTGCTGTTCTTGCTTCAGCTTGTCCTCCTGCTTCTTGTGCTGCTTGCTGCCTTGCCAATCTAGCTTCTATCTGATGATTAAGCACAGTTAACTCACTTTCTGTTAGTTGATTTAATGGTTTTTTAGCCAATTCAGCTGCTCCATTTCCTGCTTCATAATGATATGTATATGTTCCATCGTCATTTTTAGCTATATGATCAGGTAAGCTTGGTAAAGACTCTAGTTTAGTGATTAGTTCTGCTAGATAGTCTGGTTTTGCATCTACTGCTGCCAATATTCCTTCTTTAGTTAAAGCTCTTAATATATCTGCTTCTTGCTTTTTACGTCCATCTTCAATAGCACTCAATCTTAATTTTAAACTTTGATCTGTGGTTAATTTATGTGGCTTTATAGATGCTTCCTTAAACTCTGTTATTTTTGCAATTACCTCATCAGGCATACTACCCAATTTACCTGCTAAATACTTTTGATCTTCTGGAGCTAGTTCTGGTGCTATCTTAGCTAGTGACCTTGCTGTACGTACTATAGTCGATTTTTATTTTTTTGTGTTGTTGGTTATTATGGCTTCGGTAATAGCTGCAAGTGCTTTTGTGCCTTCGGATCAGATTTGGTTATATTTTAAATTCAATATACTAAGCCTAGAACCATTATCAAATACTTGAAGAAGCTGTTCATGGAATTTTGGTTTGAATGCTTTAAAGGGTTCAATTTGTTTGATGAACTTTATACGAGGGATTGTTACTTGTGGTATGGGAGTGTGGTGTTCAGTTAATCTCATTTTATTGTACCTAAGTTTTTATATGTAACATATTAACATAATTTTAAGGTATATGCAAAAATTTAGTTGGTATGAAACGCTTTTCTTGCTAAAATAGCACTTTATTTGGCTTTGTAATTATCACACAGTCATTTATAAAAGAATCATTAAAACCAGATTAGAAAAAATAGATTATAATAACATTTTTTAATCAGAAATTATTAAGTAAGTCATATCATCAAGATTTGCCAAAAACTCTGTTTTTTAAAATTTTCATATTAGATATCTAGCTCACACCATGGAAATATTTAACTAATAATATTAAGCCCCTTTATTCTAGTGGAGATTAAAATAGTTAACAATAAAGTAGTAACATTTTCTTGAGCTAAAATTAATGTTAAAATTCACATAAAAAACTTCTTCCAAAAGAATGAACTATAATAACTACTCCAACTAACATTAAGAATAAGGGGGTAAACTAGGTTCAGCAGTAATGTCTACTTAAAAATATCTTATTTTAGCGTGAAAGCTCATATTGAAGTTGAAAGCTAAGGTAAGCCATTGAACCTTAACTGTAAAAATACAAAGAGCTGTTGAAATTAAAACAACTCCTTATAATAAAATTCTTTACTTCTGCTTAATATTTAGGATTGGAAATATAACTCTAAAAATCTTAAATATATCTTTTCTAATTTTTCTATATCATCCAATGCTATATGTTCGTCAATTTGATGAGCTGTTTTGTTGATAAGACCAAACTCTATAGTAGGGCAGATGTTTTTGATAAATCTTGCATCAGATGTGCCGCCTGTAGTACTTAAAATAGGAGCTTTACCTACAACATCTTTTACAGCAGTTGTAATCATATTTTGTAAATTTATATCCTCTGTCAAAAATGACTCGCCACTAACTCTATGATCCAGTTCATATTGTGCTAAAGTCTTAGAGCAAGCCTCATCTATTATTTGAATGATTTGCTTGCTATCATATTCACTATTAAAGCGGATATTAAATTTAGCTGTAGCAGATTCAGGTATAATATTAGTAGTGCTATTATCCACATCAAAAGAAGTTACTTCTAAGTGAGTTGGATCAAAATATTTGTTACCAAGATCAAATTGATGGTCGATTAACAAATTTAAAGTTTTGATAAGGGCAGTAATTGGGTTTATCGCATTTTCTGGATAGGCGACATGGCCTTGTTTACCAATTGCCGTCAAAGTAAAGTTAACACTTCCTCTTCTCCCAACTTTAACCATCTCACCAATCTTTTCTGGATTAGTAGGTTCACCAACTATTGTATGACTAATTTTTTCATTATTTTTTACTAAATAATCTATAACTTTAACAGTGCCATTAATTGCTATATCCTCTTCGTCACCTGTTATTAAAAAGCTAATAGAATTATTAAAATCAGGGTTTTTTGCTAAAAACAACTTTACAGCACCAAGAAAACAAGCAATAGCTACTTTCATATCTACAGCTCCTCTACCATATAAGATATTGTTATCTATAGTTGCAGAAAAAGGGTCAAAACTCCATTTTGTTATGTCACCAGCTGGCACCACATCTGTATGTCCTGCAAAGGCTAAGTTTTTAGCTGAATTACCAAATTTAGCATATAAATTATGTATTTCTGGTAAGTTATTGTCACTAAAAGATAAAATTGTGTTTTTAAAGCCTAATTTCGCTAGTTCTTCAGCCAATAACTCAATAGCTCCGTCATTTTCAGGTGTTACTGACTTTCTTTGCATTAATTTTTGAGCTAACTCAAGAGTATATTGACTCATATTAATCTCTTAGTAATTCGTTGATGGAGGTTTTAGATCTGGTTTTTGCATCAACTTGCTTTACAATAACTGCACAATATAAACCTGGCTTATTTGGGTCCTTGTTAGGTAAATTACCCGGTACAACTACAGAATATGGTGGAATTCTTCCATAAGTTATTTCCCCAGTTTCTCTATTTATGATTTTAGTAGACTTCCCCAAATATACACCCATAGAAATAACCGAGCCAGTTTCCACCAATACGCCTTCAGCAATTTCAGACCTAGCTCCAACAAAACAATTATCTTCTATTATTACAGGGTTTGCTTGTAATGGCTCTAAAACACCACCAATACCGGCACCACCAGAAATATGACAATTTTTTCCAATCTGCGCACATGATCCAACAGTTGCCCAAGTGTCTATCATGGTGCCACTATCTACATATGCTCCTAAATTTACAAAACTTGGCATTAAAACAACATTTTCACCAATAAATGAACCATAACGAACTATACAATTTGGTACTGCTCTAAAATTTGCCTGTTTAAAATTATCTTCAGTCCAACCTTCAAATTTAGATTTTACTTTATCATACCAATATGCATGACCATTTATAAATGGACCTCCATCTATTACGGCCATTTTATTAGTTCTAAATGAAAGTAAAATAGCTTTCTTAACCCATTGATTCACATGCCACTCATCATTTATTCTATCACACACTCTAAGTGCACCTGAATCAATTAAGCTTGCAACCTCGTCAATGTTTTCTTTTATTTTAATATCATTGAAATCTGTGTTTTCTCTTTGATCCCATAAATTATTAATTTTTGTTTCTAAATTTTGCATATTTTATTATAATGAATTATGATAATTTATAAATTATGTTTTTAGAGCTGTAAAGTGTTAGTTACTTGTGAGAAATGTCATACTAAATATAAACTTAGTATTAACGAAGTTAAAAAGGTTAAAAGTAAGGGGAGAATCCTAAAATGTGGTAATTGTCATCATCTATGGTTACTTAAATATGATAGCAGTGATTTTAAAAATGCTTTTAAAACTCATAACCCCACCGATCCTGAACTGATAAATAGAATTAAACTTAGTACCGAAGAGTCCCTAATTTTACGAGAGATTATTACAGATAAAAAAATTAATGATTATTTTAAATATTCTAATTTTCAATTTCTTACAAAAATAATATTTTATATTTTGTTGTTTTTTTCAATCTTAACTTTTTTGATTACTAAAAAAAATCAACTTCTTGATAAACCTTTATTAAATATAGGTCCAAGTTTGCTTGGATTAACTGACAATAGAATGTTGCAATTTGATAAAGTTGTTATTGCAAAATCATCCTTTGCTAAAAACTCTCCTTTATTACTTTCTGGTTTTGTAGTTAACAAATCAGATAAAATAAAAAAAATCCCAGATTTAAGAATTAAATTTTTAAATAAAAGTAATTATCTGTTAGAAGTAATAACTTATGAAGTTCCTTTAAAATATTTAGAAGCTGGTGAAAGTTTTAAAATTTCTAATAAAATTGTTAATTATCCAAATAATACTCATAATATAGAGCTTGAAATAGGTAATTATTTAGAGTTTTTATTAAGGTAATCTAACTAATTAGATGAATAAATAGTAAAGGAAAAAATGGTGGGCGATATTAGATTCGAACTAACGACCTCTACGATGTCAACGTAGCGCTCTAACCAACTGAGCTAACCGCCCAAAACTATTGTTTGTACAAATTATTATGATATATTATTCTTATTTAGCAAATGAAAGATTACAGTAACTACATATATTGCGCATATTTTATAGCATTCACATTAATGTTTCTATTATATATTAGAACGTTAAAAAACAGTAAAAGACTTAAAGAAGACAAAAAAGATGCATAAAAAAGTAAAATCACGATTAGTCAATCTTGTGCTAATTATTATAATCACATCCGGTTTTTTAGGATTAATTTTAAAGAATTTAAATGAAAATATCTCTTTCTATTTTACTCCAACAGAAATTTTAACAAAAAAACACATTACAACTGCAAGATTAGGTGGAGTGGTAAAGAAAAACAGCTTAATAACTAATGAAAATGGTTTAATAGAATTTACAGTAACAGACTACAAAAATGAAATTAAAGTAAATTACAAAGGAATTCTACCAGATATTTTTAGAGAAGGGCAAGGAGTGGTTGCAATAGGCAAAGTAGAAAAGACTAATTTTGTAGCAAGTAAAATATTAGCCAAACATGATGAAAATTATGTAGCCGTAAAAACAGATTATAAGGAATAAATATGAACTATATTCTTGGCAATCTATCACTTGTACTACTTGCATTAAGCTCTTCATTTTTCTTTCTTTTTCTGTCCTTTGGTAAAGGTTTGAAAATTTTATTTAAAATAAAATTAACAATTTTTATAATAAGTAGCTTTGCCTTCTCAATATTAGCTATTGCTTATATTAATTCTGATTTTAGTTTATTAAATATCTATCTTAACTCTTATAGTGAAAAGCCACTATTTTATAAAATTGCAGCAATATGGGGAAACCATGAGGGCTCATTATTATTGTTTATTTTCTTACTTGCCGCAGTTAATTTATTAACCTTAAATAAAGTAACTAACAAAAAAGTTATCGCTTTATGTCAGCAAACAATAATGCTAATAGTAGCTTTATTTTCTCTTTATTTATTTTTTACTTCTAATCCTTTCTTACTAAATAAAGAACTTACCAATAATGGCCTTGGACTAAACCCCATCTTACAAGATTTTGCTTTAATCATTCATCCACCTATATTGTATTTAGGTTATATTATTTCAATTATTACTTACGCTTTTACTATAGCATTAGTTAAAGAAAATAAATTTACTTTTGCTAATTTAAAAACAATATTAAGTCTTAATAAGTTAGCTTTTGTTACCCTTACTCTAGGTATAATGCTTGGTTCATGGTGGGCTTACAGAGAATTAGGCTGGGGAGGGTACTGGTTCTGGGACCCAGTTGAAAATCTTGCTTTATTGATCTGGCTTTTTTCATTGCTATCTCTGCACAGTAATATCGCTATTTTACAAAATAAAAATTTGTTAAATTGGTTTGTTTTTTCTGCCCTAACTACATTTTTAATAATTTTACTAAGCTTTTTTGTAATTAGATCAGGTATCCTAATTTCAGTACATAGCTTTGCAGATGATCCTTACAGAGGCGTATTTTTGCTTTTAATCTTCTTGATTGTGACTTGCTATACAATATATGCACTTAGAAATTTTAAGCATAAAAGAAGAGAAGCAAAATTTTCTTTAAACAAGAGTAATCTAATTAGAATACAAAATTTTTTAATAACTTCTGTAATAATTATAGTTTCTTTCGGGGTGTTTTTTCCTATTTTCTATAATGTTATTGTTAAGCAAGAATTATTTATAGGTCCTGACTTTTTTAACAAATCTATATTGCCAATATTATTAATAATTTTAGCCTTCATGTCTGTGGTTCCTTACCGTAATATACGCTTCAACTTATTAATTAAACTTGTTGCTTTAGCTTTAGCTTCTTTACTTATAATATTGATAATACAGGCTAAATATGATTGGTTAATAGCTTTATTTGCATTAATTGTAATTGTTAGCAATATAAATTCTTCTTTACAATTTAAAGGGAAATTTAGATTGTCAAAATCAAATATAGCACATGCTTCATTTGCCTTAATTATTCTAGCTATTTCTTTAAATAATCTAAAAAAATTTGAAACAGAGCAAGTAATTACTAAAGATAAACCACTAGAGTTCTTAGATTATTCTCTTAATTTTAATGGTTTTACAGAAGGTAGAGCATCTAATTATTTATATGCTAAAGCGAGTTTTCAACTTAAGCATAAAAACAAAATTATCGAATTGTCGCCTGAGCAAAGATATTATTTAGCAAGTGATATAACTACTAAGGAGGTTTACATAAAAAGATATGGTTTGCATGATATATATCTTGTAATCGGCGAAATATATTCTAAAAATAAAGTGAAAATAAGATTTATATATAATCCCTATATAAACTTGCTTTGGTTAGCTGCTTTATTATTAATTTTACAATTTTTCTTACGAGTTAAAAATGACAAAAAAAACAAGTTTTAAATATATTATCATAACCACTATATTAGGTGTAATACTTTATAAAGCATTATTTAGTGATAGAGAAAAATATGAATTAGGAGTTTTGGTTGGTAGTAAAGTTCCAGATTTTGAGTTAGCTACTATTATAGATAATAACAAATTCACAAATAATAATATTCTTGAAATTAACAAGGGGTATAAATTATTAAATTTCTTTGCATCTTGGTGCTCTACTTGCATGATGGAACATGATGATATGATGAGCTTAACTATGAGAGATGATATAGAGGTAATTGGAGTGGTGTGGCGTGATAATCCAACAACTGTAGAAAATTGGTTGAATGAACATGGTGATCCTTATGACTTATTATTAATGGATAAAAGGGGTTCTTCTAAAACTATATTTGGTTTAATAGGAGTGCCAGAATCATTTTTAATAGATAAGGGTAATAATATCATAGCACATTATAGAGGCCCAATTAATCTAAAGCAGATAGAAGAGTTTTTAGAAAATAAAATTAGCTTAGTTCAATAATTTCTATATCTTTAATTGAACTAAAAAACTTTTTATCTGTACCAGTCATAATGGTCTGAATATTTAATTTTTTTAGATCATTTATAAAAGAAGTTGCATTGCTTTTATCCAAATGACTAAGAACCTCATCTAGTAATAAAATAGGAGTTTTTCCATTAATTTTGCACAGTAATTTAGCTAATGCTATAAAAATTGATGCAAGTAGTGATTTTTGTTCGCCCGTAGAGCAATATAAAGAGTTTATATTTTTTTCTACATAAAAACATGAAAAATCAGTCTTATGTATGCCAATGTGAGTTTGCTTTTTTAATAAGTCATTACTTCTATTTTCTGTAAGTAAATCTTTTGCTGTTTTTTCTATTTTAATTGTGGCTATCTTATCTAAATACATTTTTTCAAAACCATCCTGAAAAAACAATAATGCTTTAGGGTATTTTGCATCTAAATCTTCTAACTCATTATTTAAATAGCGAATAGTTTCAACTCTAGTAAATGCAATAGCACTATTTAACTCAGCTAATTTATTTTCTATAGTTTCTAGCCAACTAGATGATACACCATAATTTAGCAAAATATTCATTCTTTCTTTAAGATAATATTCATATCTCTGTAAATTTTGCAAATGTTCAGGGTTGAGATTAAATATTATACGGTCGAAAAACTTTCTTCTTTCAGATTTTGGAGCTGTGAAAATACTGTCATAAAGAGGAGTTAGCCATAGGAGATTTAAATATTTTGCAATATCAGCCTGTTTATTGAGCTTATTATTATCAAGATTAAATATTCTACTATTTGAGTTCTCTAACTTAGCCGTAGAAAAATTATATTGTCTTTCATTGTGCTGAAAATCTATGTTAATGTTAAAGCCATTAAAATATTCTGCACTATTAATATTTTCGAATTCTTCAATTTTACTATTTCGAAGACCTCTACCAGGAGCGCATAAAGAGATAGCTTCTAATATATTAGTTTTTCCTACACCATTATCGCCTACTAAAGCACAAATGTTTTTCGAAATATTATATGTTGCTTGTGAGAAATTTCTAAAATTAGTTAATTTAATCTTAGAAATAAAAACTTTATTTAACTTTAAATCAAAATCCTGTGTTTGTGGCATTATATGCGCATTGGCATAATTACAAATAATGAAGATGAATCACTTGAATCTTGTACTAAAGTAGGGGAAGCTCCATCTGAAAAGTGAAATTCTGCCGTTTCTCCTTCTAAAACAGAAGTTAATTCTATTAAATATTTAGAATTAAAACCAGTTTCAATTAAATCACTTGCATAATTAACCGCTAATTCTTCTTTTGCAAAACCAACTTCCACATTATCTGCGGACAATACCAATTTGTTGTCACCTAAAGTTAATTTAACAGATTTACCTTTGTCAGAAGAAATAGTTGAAACTCTGTCTATAGCAATTGCTAGTGGCTTAACTTCTGTTTTTAATATTAAATTATTATTGTTTGGGATAACTCTTTCATAATCAGGGAAGTTACCATCTATTAATTTGGAAATAAGCGTAATATTAACAAACTCAAATTTTATTTTTGTAGTAGAAATGTGAATTGTAATTTCATTGTTTTCGTTATCTTCTTCTAGAACTTTTTTAATTTCTAAAATTGTCTTTCTTGGAACAATAATTTTAGGCATGTCTTTTGCTCCTTCTGGAAGGTCAACCTCTACTCTTGCTAATCTATGACCATCAGTTGCAACAGCTCTTAAAACATTTTTGCCATTATTATTTGTATCATGTAAATAAATACCATTCAGATAATAGCGCGTTTCTTCTGTAGAAATAGCAAATTTAGTTTTATCAACCAATTTAAGGAAATCCTTCTTATTTACAGAAAACTTATGAGTGATATCTCCTGTTTCTATAACAGGAAAATCGTTCGACTCTATCACAGGTAAGGTAAAGTTGCATTTAGCTGATTTTATTTTTAAGGTTTTACTTGTTGAGTTACTTTCATCGTATGAGCAATCTACACTAGAACCATCTGGTAGTTTTTTTACAATATCATGAAATGTGTGAGCAGGAACAGTTATTGTGCCATCACTTAAAATTTCAGCTGGAATGTTATCAGTTACAGCTACATCCATGTCAGTTGCTGTAAACTCTAAGTTAGAATTTTTGGCGTTAATTTTAACATTTGATAATATTGGAATAGTGTTTCTTCTTTCAACAACACCTTGTATGTGTGATAATGATTTAAGTAATGAATTACGATCTATTTTAAAATGCATTTTACTCCTGCTAAAATTTCGCTCTTAAATTAGCAAAACTAATATTATTTAGCAATATTAATTATTTAATTCTTACTATTCAAGTCAACTAAAATAGATTTAAGTTTTTGACTAACAAAAGGAATAATGTATGATTTAGCTTTTGAGGATAAAATGTGCGGAATTTTTGGATATATTTCTAACGAAAATGTAGTTAATAATCTTGTTGATGGACTTACAAAGCTTGAATATCGAGGTTACGATTCTTCCGGTGTAGCTGTTATTAATCAGAGTAAATCCATAAAAGTTAGAAAAGCTGAAGGAAAAATAATTTCATTAAAAGAAAGGTTAGCGCAAAAATCACTTGAGGGCAACAATGGAATAGCACACACAAGATGGGCAACTCATGGTAAACCCAATGAAATCAACGCTCACCCTCATTCAAACGGTAATTTTGCAGTAGTACATAATGGTATTATAGAAAATTTTCGTGATATCAAAGAAGAGCTAATGGCTGAAGGCTATAAATTTAAAAGTGAAACTGATACGGAGGTAATACCTAATTTAATTGATAAAGCCTACAAGGAAACTAATAATGTTCTATTAGCAATAAGGCGCGCTATGGAGAATTTTGATGGTGCATTTGCTTTAGGAATTATTAGCAAGTATGAACCAGACAAATTATATGCGGTAAAAAGAGGTTCTCCTCTTGCTATTGGTCTAGCTGACAAAGGAAATTACATAGCTAGTGATGCTTATGCAATAGCTGAGCAAACCAACAAAATATGTTACTTAAATGATGATGACATAGCAATTTTAGAGCAAGATGCCATATCAATTTACGATAAAGATCACAATATAGTAAAAAGAGAACTAAAATATACTAGCTTCTCATCTAATTATGTAGGTAAAGGAGATTACCGTCACTTTATGCAAAAAGAAATAAATGAGCAGCCTGCCGTTATTTCAGATATATTAAGGACATATTGCGATAGAGAAACTAATGAAATAATCTTCCCTAAGGCTAAATTAAATTATAAAGATTTAAAAAAAATTACTTTTGTTGCGTGTGGAAGCTCTTATTATTCTGCTTTGATTGCAAAATATTGGCTGGAAAATATTGCAAATGTCAGTTGCAAAGTAGAAATAGCATCTGAGTTTCTTTACACAAATCATTTCTCAGATAGTAGGTTGGTGGTATTTATTTCACAGTCTGGTGAAACTGCAGATAGTTTAGCAGCTCTTAAAATGGTTAAAAAAGAAGGAGTAAAAACATTAGTGATTTGCAACTCAGAACATAGTTCAATGGCAAATATTGCTGATTATTTTATTAATATTTTAGCAGGCCCAGAAATTGGAGTTGCTTCAACTAAAGCTTTTACCGCGCAATTAACAATATTAGCATTGCTTACAATAGAAATAAGTTTTGCACATAAACTGCTCAGCAATTCAAGCAAAAAAAACTACTGCCGCATGTTAAGAAAAGCTCCTAAATTAATGAATGAATCATTTAATAAGGAAGATCAGATTATTGATATTGCTAATCTTATAAAAAATAGAAATAGCGTTATTTATTTGGGTAGGGGAGCAAGTTATGGTTTAGCACATGAGGCCGCTCTTAAATTAAAAGAAATCTCATATATTCATGCAGAAGGTATAGCAGCAGGAGAGCTAAAACATGGTCCTATTGCATTAATTGATGAGAATTTATTTATTGTTGCAATCTTACCAAATGATAACATTACACACAAAACCATTTCTAATTTAGAGGAGGTAAAATCTAGAGGTGGCAAGATTATTGTAATCACAGAAGAATCTTTGAAAAACAAAGTTAAGGACATAGCTGAAAAAATAATAATATTACCAGAAATTAATAGTTTTGTTTCTTCAATAATTTTTTCAATACCTATACAATTACTTGCTTATCACACAGCTGTTGCAAAAGGAACGGATGTTGATCAACCAAGAAATCTAGCCAAATCTGTAACTGTGGAGTAATTCTAAAATTTAATAAGTTTAAGTAACATGCATCCATATTTAATTTTATTAGCTGCCATAATTTTTGAAGTTATTGGTACAATGTTACTACCTGTATCGCAAAATTTTTCAAAATTAATTCCAACAATTATATTGTTACTTTCATATGTATTATCCTTTTACTGCCTAGCCTTAATTTCAAGCAAAATACCTCTTGCAATTATCTATGCCTCATGGTCTGGGATTGGTTTGTTTTTAGTTACGATCTTAAGTGTTTATTTTTATAAAGATCCTATAAATTGGCCAATTATTTTAGGCTTATTGTTAATAATAATAGGAGTAGTGATTGTTAATGTTAATTAAGTTATCAGCTTACATTATACTTTAAATTATAATTTAATGGAATTAAATAACTTAATTCTTGTTAAAATTAATTGGAAATTTCAAAAGAAAGCTATATCTTAATTTTGAATTTTAAAAAAATATTATATGTCTAGAAATTTTGATATTATTGTAATAGGGGGTGGACCTGGTGGTTATGTAGCCGCGATTAGAGCAGCTCAGCTGGGTTTTAAAACGGCAGTTATAGAAGAAAAACACTTAGGTGGAATTTGCTTAAATTGGGGTTGTATTCCTACTAAGGCATTGTTGAAATCAGCAGAAGTAAATAACCTAATAAAACATGCAGATGAATATGGTATTAAGGTAAGCTCTTCAGAAATAGATTTTAAAAAGATTATTTCAAGATCCAGAGAAGTGTCAAAAAAGCTAGCTTCAGGTATTGGTCATTTAATGAAAAAAAATAACATTACGGTTATAGAAGCTAGAGGTAAACTTAATGGTCCTAACCAAATAAGAGCTTTTTTTAGTAATGGTGAAACCGAAGATATTAAAACAAAAAATATCATAATATCCACTGGTGCCAGAGCCAGAATATTACCAAATTTAGAACCAGATGGCAAGTTTATTTGGACTTACAAGGAAGCTATGGTTGCAGATACTCTACCCAAAAATTTACTAGTTGTTGGAAGTGGTGCAATTGGCATGGAGTTTGCAAATTTTTATAATAGTCTAGGTACGAAAGTTACTGTAATTGAGCTTGCAGATACTATTTTACCCGTAGAAGATAATGAAATTTCAAAATTAGCGACCAAAGAGTTTTCTAATCAAGGTATCAATATTAAAACTAATACTACAATTTCTAATCTTGAAAAATTAAAGTCTGAAGTTGAAGTAGAGCTTAAAAACAGCAAAAATAACAAAGTTGAGTTAGTTAAATTCGACAGAATAATCTCAGCAGTTGGCATAGTTGGAAATACTGAAGATATTGGCTTGGAAGGAGGAAAAGTTAAAGTTGATAAAGGAAGTATTTTAACTGATGAAAATTGTAAAACTGATGAAGCTAATGTTTATGCTATTGGAGATGTAGCTGGTGCGCCATGGCTTGCCCATAAAGCTTCACATGAAGCAGTTGCTGCTGTAGAACATATAGCAGGACTCGGGTCTCATCCACTAAAGAAAGAAAACATTCCAGGCTGCACATATACTAACCCACAAATTGCTTCCGTTGGCTTAACAGAAAAAGCAGCTAAAGAGCAAGGTTATAACTTAAAGGTAGGTAGATTTCCATTTATGGCAAATGGAAAAGCGATTGCTTCTGGCAAAGAAAGTGGTTTAATAAAAACTATTTTTAATAGTGAAACAGGTGAATTATTAGGAGCGCACATGATAGGTTCAGAAGTAACTGAACTTATTCAGGGTTTTGTACTTGCAAAAACTTTTGAAGCAACAGAAGAAGATATCATGCGTACATGCTTTCCACATCCAACATTATCAGAGATGATGCATGAATCTGTTTTAGATGCTTATGATAAGGCTTTGCATATTTAAAGATGCTGTATGTAATATTATTAGTTATACTGCTCTTAATAGGTTTTAAGTTAAGGCAGGATAAAAGATATTTCAGATATTATATTGCTATCTTATTGACTGCTATAATTGTGTTTTTTAGTATTAAATATGGCAAATTAATTTTTGCTTTGTTGGCATTTTTGGTACCATTTCTATTAAAAATATTTTATATTTTAATTAGAAATTCTAGTATTTTAAAGTGGTTTTTTCTTAAGAATAAGCAAAATCCAGTTCGCTACAAAGCTAAAATGACTAAGGCTGAGGCATATAAAATACTAGATCTACAAGAAGGATCCAGTAAGCTAGAGATTAAAAATCAGTATAAAAAGCTGATTAAAAATAATCATCCAGATAAGGGTGGCTCTAAGCATATCTCAGCTTTATTAAATGAAGCAAAAGCGATACTTTTAAAAAATTAGAATCTTTTATAGTATAAAGCTAACTATTATTAATAGTTTTTAAAGCTGATATTCGATTAGTAACTTTAATTATTATGTAAGCTTTTTTCAAAAGTGATGTTATAAGTTTTGTAACTATATTTGTTAATTTTAGTATTATTAAGTGTCAATTTAAATAATAGCCGGCAGTTTTGAATCTTGCATAGAGGCTTAGAAATAGTTAAATCTTAAAAACCAGGCTTTGTCTTAGGAGTATTATTTTGTTTATATAAGTTTTATCCTTACGCCTACAAAACATTTTATATTAGCTACTTTACAACGCTCTTTGCTTTTAATTTGTTTAATTAACTATAAACTAGCTTGTGTTTTTTGTTAGTTAGAATCTTGGATTTAATTTTCGATATTGTCTAGGGGTAATAAAGTCTCCTTGCCACAAACCTATTTTGTTTTTTTTAGCCAACAACTCCTTGTTGTAATATTTGTTAGAAGAGCTGTAATTAATTGCCCAGCCATTTTCTACCATGAGTGAATTTAGATTAACATCTAATATATAGCATGTAGCTAAAAATCTTGAATAATAATCTTTGCCGTTGATGTTACATTTAATGTTCTTGTTATTTGTTTGGTTACGCAAAAACTTTAGAGCGAGCTTACCACAATTATATACTTTATTACTGCTATTATAACATGTTTGCTTATATTCAGGTGCGTCAATATCTATCAATCTTATTTCATAATTATTTATCTTTACAGAGTCACCATCAATAATATGAGCTTTTCCAGAAATAGAGAAGTTATGCTCACTATTATTATAGCTACCAAAATATAGTTTGCTATCTCGTATATAAGTGTAATATAATATTACGCCAAGTAATAGCAAAAATGCTGTTGTTAATGTATAATTAATGTCCTTATTCATTTTAAATGTTTTCTTTTTTAGATTCTATATTGGTCTTCATCTTTATCTCTATAATAACTATAACAATATTATGTATAAATAATATAATGGATAATGCCAAATCTAAAGCTTTCATTGTAGAAACAAAGAATAATATAACACAGATTAAGCTATTTAAAGAAAAATATAAATTTTTACCTGGAGATTTACCTTTTGCACAAAAATTCTTTAATAATGTGCAAAATGGTAATGGTAATGAGTTGGTCGAAGATCACAAAGAAACATTCTTTGCTTGGCAGCACTTGTCAGTCGCTAAATTAATAAATAGTAATTTTACAAATTTTAATTTAACTTATGCTAAAATTTATGCTAACATGCAATATAGTAACAATTCATTATGTGGTTATCAAATTATTGCTGATAGTAAGTTAAATAACATTTTTTATAACTTAGATGAGAAAAGTAACTTTTTAAGAATTGCTTTAGATAAAGGTTTTGGTAATCTTACTAAATCTTGTTTAAGTTCTGCTGAATCACATCGAATAGATGTAAAACTAGATGATGGATTACCAGTATCAGGAAATATTTTAGCAGATAATGGCTATAATAAAAACGGTTGTATATGTATATTAACTTTAGACTACGCTTATTGCAAAGATACAACAGATAAAAAATGCATTTTACAATATAATATAAAGTAAAATTTTGGTTGAAAACTAGTTAAAAAAAATGTTAGTTATATGAGAATATATTTAAGATGAAGGAAAACAACAATTCTGAACAAAATACTAAAATAGACCCTAAAAACAAAGATTTAGGTGTTATTTTGGTAGAAAAAGGTCTGATATCAGATGACCAGCTGCAAGTAGCTAAAAAGCAAATGGCTATTACGGGTAAATCTTCTTTGGGTGAATTACTTGTTAATATGGGATTTGTTACAGAAAGTGCTTTAGGAGAAGCTATCTCTAAAACTTCTGGAATAGAAAAATTTGACTTAAAATCGATTGTACTAGATGCAAGACTTATAAAAAAAATCCCAAAAGAGATAGCTTTAAAGCATAAAGTTATAACTGTTGGAATAGAGCCAAAAAAAATCTTTGTTGCCATACATGATGTGTATGATGTGATTGCATTGGATAGTGTAAAGAAATTCTTCCCTTCCAACTTTACTATAGAACCTCTTTACAGCCCTGACACAGAAATCCTAGAAGTAATAGATCAGTATTATGACTATGATATGTCCATGGATGGTATTTTAAAAGAAATAGAGAATGTTAAGGAGGGGTTTGACAATGCAAGTGCTGGAAATAATGAAAATTATAAAAATCCAGTCGTAAGATTGGTTGATTCCATCCTAATTGACGCAGTACACATTAATGCTTCTGACATCCATTTTGAACCAGAAGAAAGTTTTTTGCGTCTAAGATACAGAGTTGATGGTAAGATGCGCCAAATAAAAGCTTTTCATAAAGATTACTGGCCTTCAATTGCCGTAAGAATAAAAATAATGTCCAGCATGAATATAGCTGAAAGTAGAAAATCTCAAGATGGACATGCAACAGCTAATGTTTTAGGCAGGGAAGTTGACTTTAGAGTTGCAACTCAACCAACAGTGCATGGCGAAAATATTGTTATGCGAATATTAGATAAAGCCAAATCACTAGTTGAATTAGATAAACTAGGCTACTCAGAGCATAATATAAAATTATTAACAAAGTTGTTGAAAAAGCCAGAAGGTATAATTGTTGTAACAGGGCCAACTGGAAGTGGAAAAACCACTACATTATATTCTGTTTTAAGTTATATAAATTCGGTGGATAAAAATATAATGACTCTAGAAGACCCAGTAGAGTATGAAATACCTTTAATTAGACAGACATCAGTAAAAGATGGAAGCATTAGCTTTGTTGATGGTATAAAATCACTTTTAAGACAAGATCCTGATGTTATTTTCGTAGGAGAAGTTAGAGATTCCGACACAGCTTCTATTGCAGTTAGAGCAGCTATGACTGGTCATCAAGTATTTACTACCTTGCATACAAATGATGCAGTTGGAGTAATTTCAAGATTATCAGACATAGGAGTAAAGCACTCGCTTTTATCAGGAGCTCTTATTTGTTGTCTTGCACAGAGATTAATAAGAATATTATGTGTAGATTGTAAGGTTAAAGAAAAAGCAAGGCCAGATGAGTGTGAAATTTTAGGCATAGACCCAAGTGAGGGGGAGGAAGTGTATCATGCAGCGGGTTGTGATAAATGTGGAAATACTGGATATAAAGGTAGGGTAGCAGTATCAGAAATATTAGCAATTTCCAGAGAAATTGATGAAATGATAGCTCTTGGATCAACTGCTAACGCTATTTTAACTCAAGCAAATAAAGAGGGCTTTGTCAGTATGGCTCAAGATGCTTTAAGTAAGGTTATGCAAGGTATTACTGATGTTGATGAAGTGATCAGAAATATAGACATGTTAGATAGGCTTTAAAATGGCAAATTATTCATATGTAGCAATTAGTGATACTGGAAAGCAATTTAAAGGAACAATGAATGCTAATAACGCAGATGATTTAGAGTATAAATTAAGCGAAATTGGTCTAGAAATATTATCACATAAGGAATCTGGCTCCTCAAGCTTTTCACTAAGCATATCATCACCTTTGAATGCAAAAGATCTTATTTTATTATGTACTCATTTCGAACAGTTAGATAAAGCGGGAATACCAGTTACTCAGGCAATAGAAGATTTAAGAGATTCTGATGATAATCCTAAATTCAGGGATTTGATGCAAGATATATATGAGTCTGTAAAAGCAGGAAAAATGCTTTCAGAAGCAATGGAGGAGCATCCTAAGACTTTTGATGAAGTTTTTGTTGGTTTAGTAAAAGCTGGAGAGAAGACTGGAAATTTAAGCCAGTCATTTAACTATTTGGCTGAGCATTTGAAGTGGTCAGATGAGATAAAGAGAAAAACTAAAAAAGCAGTCAGATATCCTATATTTCTTTTGGTTGTGGTATTTGCTGTTACCGCTGTGATGATGGTTGTGGTAATTCCAAAATTATCGGATTTTTTATTAAAACAAAATTTTGATTTACCATTTTACACTAAAGCATTAATTAGTTCTTCTGAAGTTTTTAAGGTATATTGGCAGTTGATGATTATAACGCCAATATTTCTTATATTTGCAAATAAACTCTTTTATAAATACAATGAAAAATATGCATATGTAATTGATAAAATAGTATTATCAATACCATTTGTGGGCAGCACTTTGTTAAAAATAGATGTTGCAAGATTTAGTCAGTTTTTTCTAATTACCTTTAAAAGTGGTATTGATGTAATGGATTGTTTTGATATTGTTGAAAGAGTTGTAAGTAACAGAGTAATGAAAGAGACAATATCAGATATAAGTAGAGAAGTTTCCGATGGCAGCAGTATAAGCAGCTCACTTAGAAACTCAAAAAGATTCCCAAATTTGGTAGTAAGAATGTTTGAAGTTGGCGAACGAACAGGTAATATGGAAGATTCCCTGCAAAATGTTAAGTTTTTTTATGATAAAGAAGTTAATGACTCTGTTGATGCAATGGTTGGGGTAATACAGCCTGCTTTAACTCTCATTATGGGAGGTTTGCTCCTATGGATATCCTTATCTGTTTTTGGTCCTTTATATTCAAGTTTTAGTAATATTAAATAAATGTTAGCACTATTTCAAAAATTTATATTTAAAAAATTCATATTGTTAGTAAGCGACAATGGCGCTAGGCTTTCATTGGTAGAAAAAGGAATAGAAAAAAAGGTTTTATTAGTAAAAACAATAACAGATAATGAGATAAAGCAATTTAGTAAGTTGTTAGCTCAACATTCTAATGTGCCATTATATATATTAACAGATGTAAGTGAGCAGAGTTTTAAAAAGGTTACTTTTCCGTCAACTAACCGAATGATAATTAAGAAATTAATTACTAAACGGATATCTAGAGATTATAAAAAACAAGATTTACATAATTTTTATAATATAAAAAACAAGCAAGATAAAGATAATAAAAGCTCCAACTTTATTATTGCTAATATAGCTAATGTCTCACCATTAAATGATTGGATAGATTATACACATAATATATCAAATCCAGTAGATGCTGTGTTTTCAATTCCCATTGAATTATCAGCACTAATAGATGAAGTGCATAATAAGTTAAAAATAGAAGGAGTGGCTGTTTCTAAAGTAAGATGGAAAATACTTGTGATTCAATTAGATATGGGTGGAATTAGAATAATAGTGAATGAAAATTCTAAATTAATCTTTAGTAGACTCCTAAGCTTTAATAACGATTCTACAGATGAGAATGATTTGGAGACTTTAAGAAGTCAAATTTTGGGTACCATAGAATATTTGAGAAGAATAGGTTTTAAAGATAAACATGGCTTAAATGTATTTTTGCTTTTCGGCGATGCTTTGGCAGCTAAATTTGATGCTAGCACTATAAAAGGTTATAAGTTCTTTTACCTTAAAAGAAAATCTCTAGCTAGCTTAATAAGCAAAACTGCAACTAAAACAAATAAGAATTTTTCTATAGATGAATTTGTTACTGTATATTTTGCAAAAAAAGGGAAATTTTTAGGTTTTTTAACTAAAAACTTAGAAAAAATCTCTATTATTAATAATGTAAATATAGCACTTACCATATTATCAGCTGCTACATTACTTTTTCTGATTTTATTTTTAGCTTTAAAAATACAATCTATTGGCGTTACTAAAAATACAATTGAACGGCTAAATTTTAAAGAAAAAAAACTAACCCAAAAGCTAGAAAATATAAGAGAAGAAAAATTTGGTTTTGATATCGATGAAGATAAAGTGATAGATGTTGCCAAATTACATTCAATGCTTGGCGAAATAAATATCAAGCCACTTGATATGATCTTTAAATTTTCTACTGTTTTGCCTGATATACTTAAAATGAAAAATTATTCTTGGAAACTATCTAAGGGTAAAAAAATCATTGTTAAAATAGATGCGGTTTTTACGGGTAAAGATTTATCATATGAAGAATTATTTTCTAAATATGATATATTTATAAGAGATATAAAAACAGAGTTTAGTTCTTATGAAATTCAGCATTCTGAATTGCCAGATACTATTAACTTTGGTAATACAGTGGATGATATTCCAATTACCTTGAACATTATAGGTCCATTAAGATGATAACAGTACAAAAATTAAAAGTTATAGTTTTCTTCAAGGCTTTTATTCTTATCTCCTTGCTAGTTGCGACGTTTTTTACACATAATTATTTTTCTAATATAGATAATAAGTTATCTCGTCAGGAGAGATCGTCAAAAGGAAAAGTATCTAATATGGAAAGAAAAATAAATAGCTTTAATGCTAAAACTAAAGATATAGGTGAAGCTCTTGCAACTTGGGAATATTTAACAAGTGATTATGAATCATTTGCAGGTCTCAGAATTAGTACTGCAAAAAATATCATTGAGGGCTTAAATAAAAAATATAATTTTAAAAATATAGATATAAACATGTCTAAACCTGAGTTGCTTAGTGGTAAATTTTTACGAGAATCGATAGGTGTGGAATTTAGTGTTATAAAAATTAGATTAAAAGCATTATCTGATGTAAAGATTTATAACTTTATTCATGAGCTAACAGATTTATTCCCAGGCTATTTAGTATTTAACTCATATAGTTTAAAGTTGGAACGCGATTTAAATCAAACTTTTTTATCTAGTTTATATAGTGATTCAAAAATATCATCAGTAAGTGCTGATATAGAGCTAGATTGGAGAGCATTAAAAGAGTTGGAATAGTATGATTAAAATAATATTATTAAATTTTCTATTTATTTTTCAATCATATGCACTAGATGAAAATTTAGAGCAAATGTTAAAGGAACAAACGGAAGAAGTTGAATTAAATAGATTAACAGAAACCAGTTCAGATAATATAGCCGTTGCACCTGATGTAAAAAGTGAAGATTTGGTTAAGGAAGTAACAGAAAAAACTAAAAAGAAACTAGAGCTGGAAAATGAGAAGGAAAAGCGTCTTAATAAGTTAGAGGAAGAAAAACTAACTAAAGAAAGATTAAAATTAGAAGAAAATAATGAGATCCTAAAAGTTTTAAGGAAAAGCTCTTTATTTCATACGCAAGAACAATTAGATCGTTTAGACAATGCTTTGGAAGCTATTAATGATGGTAGAAAAATTATAATTGAAGATATAGATGGAGAAGAGAATGTAGAGGTTATAAGAAGTTCAGCTATAAATTTTTATTTAAACTCTATAATTTTTTATTCTAAAACTGATTGGATATTATGGCTCAATGGTAATAAAATAACTCCAAAAACTAATGAAAGTGACTTAGAACTGATTGAAATAAACAATAATTTTGTAAGATTAAGGTGGATTACAGGTTATGAGAAGTTTGTAAATGCTATAATTAAAGAAACTGAGGCGAGTCGTTTGCCAGCAAGAACTTATGTTGAAGTTTCAGATAATATAGCAAAAATTGATTTTACTCTGGAGCCTAACCAGACCTTTTCTGTAGGTAGTAATATTAAAATTTTAGAAGGAAGAAACAATGAGTAAGAAAGCAGTTTTAGAAATATCTAATCTATCAAAATTATTTAAAAAAAGATTAATTATAAATGATATATCCCTAAAAATCATGCCAGGTGATATATTTGGCTTAATTGGTGCAAATGGAGTGGGTAAAACTACATTAATAAAAATAATATTAGATTTACTTAAACCAACTTATGGCGAAGTAAATATTTTTAACATTAATTCTAATCATAAAAATTCTAGGGCTGATTTGGCATATTTACCAGAAAAGTTCCAACCTTCTTTTTTACTAAAAGGGCATGAATTTTTGGAGTTATCAATGGGTTATCTAGGTAAGAAATATAAAAAGAATGATGCTATAAAACTTGCTGAAGTTCTTGATTTAGATAAAAATGCTCTTGATAATAGAGTGACAAAATATTCAAAAGGAATGGGGCAAAAGCTTGGTTTAATATCTACATTCCTAACCGAAGCTAAATTACTTATTCTTGATGAACCTATGAGTGGTTTAGATCCGCATGTCAGGATAAAGTTAAAAGATTTATTAGAAGATTATGCTAAAAAAGGTAATACTGTTTTTTTCAGCTCCCATATACTCTCTGATATAGATGAAATTTGTAATAGAGTAGGGGTTATTCATAATAGTGAGTTATGTTTTAGCGGTACAGCAAAACAATTTAAAACAAAATATAAAAGCGACAGTTTAGAAAGAGCTTTCTTAGAAATTATTAAGTCATGAAAGACTACCTTACAAAATTACAAGAAAATCAGACTTTTTCAGAAAGTGAGTTAAAAAATATTTTTTTAGGTGTTTTAGAGCAAAAATATACTAAAGAAGAAATTGCAGCTTTTTTATTTGGCTTGTCGTTTAGGGGAGAATCTAGTGAAGAAATATATAGCTTAGTTTCACTTTTAAAATCAAAGGCAAACAAATTTGCAAGTGATTTAAATGCAATTGATGTTTGTGGAACCGGTGGAGATGGGCATAACAGCTTAAATATATCTACAGCTGTTGCCTTTACTTTATCTAGCCTGGGTGTAAAAGTTGTAAAACATGGAAATAAAGCAATTAGTTCAAAATCTGGTTCTTCCGATGTCTTAGCTAAGCTAGGTGTGGATATAACAGCAACTCCAGAAATTATGAAAACTTGCTTAAAAAAACATAATTTTTGTTTTTTATTTGCACCATATTATCACCAAGCTATAAAACAAGTTGCAGAGATAAGAAACTCTCTTAAAGTTAGGACTATTTTCAATTTGATTGGGCCGCTATTAAATCCAGCAAATTTAAATAAACAGTTAATTGGTGTATATGATTTAAAGTTAATGGATAAATATGCGGATATTTTATTAAAGCTAAATTATGAGCATGCTTTTATTGTAAGTAGTATAGATGGTTTAGATGAGGTTTCAATATCAGCTAAAACTAACATTATAGAAATAATCTCTGGTAAAAAGCATTTCTACACTTTTGATCCAAAAACATTACTTAATAATAATTATAAACTTTCTGATCTGAAAGGAGGTGATGCAGATTACAACGCATTAAAAATGCTAAATTTATTTAAAGGTGAAGAAGGCGCTTATCATGACGCAGTATGCTTAAACGCAGCTTTTGGGTTAAAATTACAGCAAAAAGATAAAGAGCTGAAAGAATGTTTTCATATTATTAAGAATAAATTACTAACTGGTGAAGTTTATAAACATTTTCTTGAAATTAGAAATATTTTTAAATGATAGAGTATATTTTTAGTATCATAAATAACATAACCTTAATTATAGAATTATATGGTTATATAATAATATTATTATTAATGATGATAGAAAGTAGCTTTATTCCATTTCCCAGCGAAATTATTATGATTCCAGCAGGTTATTTAGCTTCTAAGGGAAGTCTTGATATATCTCTTGTGATTTTATCTGGTGTTTTAGGCAGTATTTTAGGGGCTTCCCTAAATTATTTTTTAGCAAAAATATTTTGTTTAAAATCATTGCAAAAATTAGGTAAGTATTTTTTTATTTCTAATAAAA
>JABIRX010000058.1 GCA_018667735.1 Alphaproteobacteria bacterium
CTGCTGCTGCTGCTGCTGCTGCTGTTGGTGGTAGTGCTGGTCGTACTACCCCTACTCCTGCTTCTACTCCTGCTAGTGATGCTGATCCTCTGGAACCTGTCCCTGCTTCTCCTAGTTCTGTTTCTGCATCAGATACTGCATATCTTTTTTCTGATCTTAGTGCTGCTGCATTATCTCCTTGCGCTGCTGGTGATGCTGCTGTTCCTCCTTGTGATGTTGCTACTTGTTTTCGTCTGCTTGGCACCCGTGCTGCTGCTGCTGCGGCTTGGTCGGCTGCGGCTTGGTTGGCTGTGGCTTGGTCGGCTCCGGCTCCTGCTGCTCCTGCTCCTGCTAGTCCTCCTGCTTCGGCGCCTACTCTTCTTACTAAATTTTCTATCATCCCACTATACTCTTCTTTACTTACCTTATCTCTGTCGAAAGGTGATGGTTTTTTACTTAGGTCTCCTAGGTCAGATTTTAAGTTATCAATGGAATAATTTCCTTGATAAACCATTATGGCATTACATTGTATGTATGCCTCTAGCATATTGTTAAAGTATGTTTTTTTATGAGTGTCATCCTTTTTATATACTTTTTGCAACAATGAACGAGTAAGATCTTTTTTATCTGTGGAACCTGAATATTTTCGTCCCAATTTACCAATTATAGCTACACGATGAAAATGTTTGCCATCTCCACTAAAATCTCCACCTTCCACAAAAGGAGTTGCTGCTGCTGATTTTTGTCCTACTGTTTTCTGTCTAGGATCGTATGAACCACTTTGTTGACCTTCTACTCGACCTAATAATTCTATAATATTTTTTGCTGCTGCTTCTGCTTCTGCTCCGCATTGAGTTACCTCTTTTGGTATTTCTTCTGTTAATGCCCATGCTGATTCTGTATTTACAAAACGAATTATTCTTTGCAATATATCCATAAATTTCCTTCAATTCTTTACTGTTTATAAAATACAATATAACATGATTTATAAATGAATTCAAGGGTTTATTATGGTAAAATAAAATTATTTAGTAAAAAAAAACAATTTGCTTAGTATTTTTAACAGTATAATCCATTTTAATCTCATCAATTTGATGAATAAACTTTAACCAAGATGCTAATTTTGCTAACTGTAGTTAATGCTGTAAGATTAGATTTTTATTCACTAAAAATAATGGTTTTATCCCACCGCGTCATTTAAACATTACAAAAAAATCTTGTTTTTAGCATATGTTAATAAATTTCTATCTTGCTTTAGCAATAAAGCACAATCTAAATCAACCAAATCAGCTTGTTGCGCTAAATAATATGCTGGTAAAATAGATAAAGAACTGCCAACCATACAACCAACCATAATTTTAAAATTTAAAGATCTAGCAAGATTATATAAATTTATTGCCTCAGTTAAACCACCCGCCTTATCTAATTTTATATTTATCATCTCATATTTACCCATCAACCCCACTAAATCTTCAGCTATATGACATGATTCATCCGCGCAAATTGGTATTTTGCTCTTTATTTTTAACAAAATATCATCTTCCCCAACCCTAAAAGGCTGCTCTATCATGGCAATATTTTGTGCCACACATATAGCTAATAACTCGCTATATTCGCTTTGCGGCCAAGACTCATTTGCATCTAATATAATCACATTATCTGTTGCGGCCTTTCTTACCCCAATAATGCGCTGCTTATCTTGCTTGTCACCTGCTAATTTTAACTTTAAAATCCGATATTTAGCCTTTAATGCAAGCGCCTCCCTTGCCATGATATGGGGCTCATCAATAACTAAAGTATATGCTGTTTCTATTGGCTTTGGCTTAGTTAAATTAGCCATTTCAGCCAATGATTGCTGCGCTTTATGACATTCTAAAGACCATAAAGCACAATCAAGTACATTTCTTGCCGCACCATGCTTTAGTAGTTTTTGCACATCTGCCCGGCCAGCACCCCGCTCTATTTTAAGCCTAACCTCTTCTATTTGCTTTATGACCAAAGCACAATCTTCACCATATCTAGCATAAGGAACCGACTCCGCCTCGCCCGTAAAATTACCCTCACTTAACTTAACATATATAACTTCACTAACATATCTGGTGCCATGCGCAATCTTGAAAGGCTGCCTTAATAAAAACTCCTCCCGCTTAACTTCTAATTTACGCATTATATTAACTTTAGTAATTTATCAGCAGAAAATCTAAATGGATCACCCGCTGGAAGGTTAAATTCTGACTCAATTTTAGCTAAATAATCTAACGCAGCCCCTTCTTGCATATTGCTCGTGTTACAAGATATAGCTATAGTTTTAATGTTACGGTTAGTTAATGAACCTAATTGCTCATTTAACTTCATACATGCCCCCAAATCAGGCAATTTATAATCAGGCAAGTGACGCATATGCTTTCTTGCTGCATCATGACATAAAATCAAATAATCTGGGGCAGCACCATGCAACAAACCTAAACTAACCCCCGCAAAAGAAGGGTGATATAAAGAGCCCTGCCCTTCTATAACATAATATTGATCATCAGCTAAAGCAGGAGTCATATATTCAACTGCACCCGCAATAAAATCAGCAATAACCGCATCAACCGCAATACCCGATGAATTAAGCAAAATTCCAG
Source organism: Alphaproteobacteria bacterium (assembly GCA_018667735.1). Taxonomy (NCBI): domain Bacteria; kingdom Pseudomonadati; phylum Pseudomonadota; class Alphaproteobacteria; species Alphaproteobacteria bacterium. The sequence goes on from JABIRX010000058.1 coordinate 2,607, forward strand.
TTTGACCCGTGGCCACAAAATGAGCTTTTTTACCTTGCTGATTTAATGCGCGCTCTACCATTAATGCCGTGTACATTTTACCCGAAGAACAATCAGTGCCAACCGTTAAAATTCTTTTACCTCCCCGCTTTAAACCTGTGGCTGTAGTAAAATTTTCCGTACTAAATCTTACATCATGCAATTTAACCTTAAACTTTTCTGCCGCCTCCTTGATTATAGCAACATGCTCTAACCTCACATGTAAACCACTTGCAATATCTAAGCCACAACTAATAGCTGTCAAAATTGCGGGCAACCATTCATCCGCTATAAAACCTCCACTATTTGCAAGACCAATAATAAAAGTTTTAGCACCTTTTGTAGCAGCCTCTTTTATAGTTAATTCAGGCAAATTAGTTAATACTAATTTAGAACCTGCCATTTTGTTATAACCCATACAAAATTCTGGCCTAAACTCAGCAATAGCTACAGCTGTTTTAGCGCTAATACGCTCATCTGCATTGCCCGTAAATAATAAATATGGTGTTTGAAGCTTAATTGTCATTTTAACTAATATCTAACTTAATTGCTGTTTAATAAGGCATCCGATGCCCCCCTGACATACAGCATATATTACCCCCCCTTTATATTAAAGTTACATTTTTATATTTTAAACAAATAATAATATATCACATCAAGATCAAACAACCTAATACCCGCCCAATGTGATTTAAATTATGCGTTAAAAATAATATTACTTGTAAAAAGCAAGCTAAAGTTATTAAATATAATTAATTTATAGCAGAAAAATGGCACCAATTAAAAAAAATCCGCAAAAAAAAGAAAAAGCTAAAAAAAATACTAGCAAAGTAAATCCTCGCTTAACAAAAATTAAAGCGCAAGCAACAAATAAAAAATTCAATGTAAATAAAAACTACAAAAATCTACCTAAGCAAAAACATCAGAACACTAAATCTATATCCTTAAATTTCGCCTTATCAGCCTTTAGCGTCTTTATATTTGTCATATTATTTGAATATATTTGGCATGATGTAATATTAAAAGAACTATATTTCAATAATCAAAACTTATGGCGAAACGCAAATGAAATTAACCATTATCTAAAATTTACCCTTCTAACACAAGGCTCTTTGGCAATTTTATTTACCATAATTTTTAGCCACTATCATTCAAATAAAGCCCTAGGTAAAGGACTGCAATTTGGTTTTCTCACTGGTTTATTTTTGGCCATTACCCAAACAACCCCATACGCAAACATGCCCATAGCTGGTGACTTAGCATTCTTATGGTTTGTTGGCGGTTTATTACAAGGAATTGGTATTGGCTTGGTCTTAGCTTGTATTTACAAAAAATAATCTGCCTAAAATACAACTAAATTATCGCAAAAACTAATCGCAATTATTGTAACTAACTAAATGCAAGATCTAATCTTGGGGCAGGCTAACTAAAATTATATTACCCTCTCTTTCCATGCTAAGCAAATTTAACAAAATTGCTAGCTAATAAGTGTTTTGCACAGCAAATATGGTAAATATTTTAAGATGTTACTTATGCGCAAAAATCTAATATCAATATCCAATAATTACAACCTTGCAGCTCTAATGAAGTGATCCATAGATTAGGAAATAAGGTTAAAGAACTTAAATGACAATAATTTAAGTTAAGCACCTTCACGCTAAAACTAAATTTTGCTCAAGATCAAGCTTATAAAACAAAAATAGACTAACTTAAATCTGCATGCTTTATTAAAGATATTTTTCTGGTTTGATCAATAAAGTCTACAGCTTCTAAATGCCTCATACCTAACGACTCTAATAAGTGACTTGCTATTTGTAAGCCAGACTCAAGAGTTTCAGGAATAACATGCCTAGCACCATTTTCATACAGCTCCTCTAATCTAGAACTATCTTTTGCTCTTACAATTATAGGTAATGTAGGGTTCAATTTTTTAACTTCCCTTAAAATATGCAAACTATCATTTATGTCTTGCACAGCTATCACAAAAGCCGCCGCATTAGTTATGTTTAACCTTCTAAGCAGAGCTGATCTTTTAGCATTGCCATATAAAATTTTAAAACCTCTCTTTTTATTTTGCTCTACTAACTCCATCTTTTTATCTATAGCCACATAAGGTACTAGCTGTTTTTCTAAAATGTCACCCAAAACTTTACCAACTCTACCATAACCTACAATTATAACATGCCGATCTTCTTGATTTAAATGTTGCTCAAATTTAGCAGTGGTTATATTTACTTTGAAAATTTTTGCAATTAGCTTCCTCAGTGGCATTGCTAGCTTAATAGTAAATGGGGTAATCAACATTGAAATTGCAACAATCATCAACAAATATTGTGCATCATTTTGCACAAGTAAGTTTTTAGCTAAAGCTACCCCAATAATTAAAAAAGCAAATTCTCCACATTGAGCTAATATAACCGACACTTCTATTGCCCTAGTTTTTGGCACTTTAAATAGTAAACATAAGATAAAATTGATAAAAGTCTTAAGCGCAAATATTGCAAGAGCAGCAAATAAAAACCAGATAGGTTGTGCTAAAAATAAATTTACATCTATCATCATACCGATAGATAAAAAGAAAATACCAAGCAACATACTTTTTAATGGTTCAATAATAACCTCTATCTCATGCTTATATTCTGTTTCTGCTATTAACAAACCAACCATAAAGGCACCAAGCGCAGCTGATAAGCCAAAGCTTTCAGTTATTGCCGCAGCAGATACTAATAAAAACATTGTAATAGCAGTTAACCATTCCGGATGATTGGCCAAGCTAAGATAATTTAATAAAGGACGCAAAATAGTTTTACCAACAAAATAAATCACCAAAATAGCAACAAAAGCCGTAAATAGCGCCTCCATTAAAATAATAAAAATATTCGCCTCAGCTAAATTACTAAAAGCACCAACCAAAACTAAAATTGGCACTACAGCTAAATCTTGCATCAATAATACTGAAAATGCTATTTTGCCCACAGGCTGATTTAACTGATGCTTCTCTTGCAATAAATGAATAATTATCGCAGTTGAAGATAAAGAAAAAGCAGCGCCTATTAAAATAGCAGTTTGTAAGGTTTGCTTAAAAGCTAAAGCAATTATGGAAATTACAATTGCGGTAAAAATTATTTGTAACGAGCCTAAGCCTAAAACATAAGTTTTTAACTCTTTTAACCGCTTAAACGACAACTCTAAGCCTATCATAAACATTAAAGCTACTATACCAAGCTCTCCAATCATAGCAACTAACCCCTCATCTGCTATTGTAAAGTAACTTAGGAATGGATATGAACTTACAAAACTATTAATACCATGCGGCCCAACCAATAAACCACAAATTAAATAGCCCAATATTTGTGATACACCTATCCTTTTTAAAAATGGTACAACTATACCCGCAACAGCAAAAAATAAAATCATGCTCGATAAAAGTGGCAAGATGCCATGCGCTTGGTGTGAAATTTCCGTCATTTTTTTACTTTGTTTATTTAAAGATACTATAAATGAACCGATTTTTCAAAGTATTTTTACTAAATATAGTATAAAAACAAAGATTATACCACTTAACTAGTCGAAAATTAATAGCACAACTCCAATGATAATTACTAGCCACACTATAATTTGAAGTTGCTTTTATCGCTGATTAGCGTTTTTATGCAACAATTATTAACAGCTAAAAAATTCATTATATGTCAGATTTAAGCCTATTATTTATCTCTGCTTTTTTGGCAGCTACTATATTTCCAGCTCAATCTGAATTATTATTTGCAAAATTATTTACAGCAGGTGGTCATCATGATTATAATTTATTTCTTAGTGCCACTAGTGGTAATGTTTTAGGAGCAGTTGTTAATTGGTTACTTGGCTTTGGCTTAATTTACAAAATTAAGCCACCAAGCAATAAATATAAAAAGATTTTCAACAAATATGGTACACCTTGTCTTTTATTTAGCTGGCTACCCATAATTGGTGATGGCTTAACCTTAATTGCAGGCTATTATAAGATTAATTTTTTTATTTTCTTAGCTCTTGTAACTATTGGTAAAGCAAGCAGATATTTAGTGCTGATCTATTTTTTAAAGCAATTTTAAACCATAAAAAAGGCTCCTAAAGATAGGAGCCTTTTTTATTCCTTATATCATCAATTTTTTCTCTACCGGATGTTATCAATTAACCCTCCTTAATTAAATATCTCTTAAATATTACCGTAACATATTTTTCTGATTAA
>JABIRX010000059.1 GCA_018667735.1 Alphaproteobacteria bacterium
GCTGATATAGAAAATCAGATTAATGAGCTAGATTCTACAGAAAGAAAAAATTTTATGGAGATGATTGGTTTAAAAGAAACTGGATTAAGTATGTTAATTCAAAAGGGATATAAAATTTTAGAGTTAGATACCTACTTCACCTCAGGTCCTGAAGAAACTAGAGCTTGGACTATTCAAAAAAACTGCACTGCTCCAAAAGCAGCTGGAGAAATTCATACAGATTTCGAAAAAGGCTTTATCAAAGCAGATACTATTGCTTATGCAGATTATATAACTTACGGTGGAGAAAAAGCCGCAAAGGAAGCTGGTAAGCTGCGTCAAGAAGGTAAAGAATATCTAGTTCAAGATGGTGACATTTTTCACTTTAAATTTAATAATTAAATAAGCTTAAACTATATATCAAGCAAGCCAATTTGATCTACTCAAATAGATTATATTATGTATAAAAATTATATAATTTAGCGCGCACAAAAAAATACAAAAAAGTTACGCAAAGAAGGTGAAATATCTCATATGATGAATATTCCCCCCCCTCTTTATTTAAGTAATTAAACACGCTTAAAAAGCTCTTCCACAGAAACTAACTCAGCCTGCTCCAAAATATTTGGTTTGGCAATATTAACTATTACCTGATCAATTAAGCTAAATTGCTTAATTAATTTACTCCCTATTACAGATACTAGAGCCTCTATTAAGTCATACTCTTTATTAAGAGTTAACTTATCTATTAAAGAACCAATTAAATCGTAATCTATAGTATTGCTAATATTGTCACTTTTGGCAGCTTTTTTACCATCAAAGCAGATAGTTAAACTAATTAAAATTTCTCTAGCTTGTAACTTCTCCTCTGGATATATCCCCAAGATAGTTTTAGCCTTATAATTTTTAATAATTATTTTCATGCTAAAACAAGCTATTTACATCTGCATATGGCAAAGAAAATTGCTTAGCTACTGCTTCAACAGTAATTTTATCTTGATATATGTTTAGACCATTTAAGAAGCCCTTATCTAGCTTAAAAGCTTCTTTGTAACCTAAGTTAGCCAATTTCAAAATATAAGGCATTATTGAATTCTCTAGTGCTTTAGAAGCTGTCCTTGCAACAGCTGCAGGCATATTAGTTACACAATAATGTACTACACCATCAACTTCATAAGTGGGGTTTGAATGTGTTGTTGGCTTACTAGTGGCAAAGCAACCACCCTGATCAATAGCAACATCAACTATTACAGAACCTCGCGCCATTTTTTTAATTAAGTCCGCACTAACTAATTTTGGTGCTTTAGTACCAGGTACTAGCACCGCACCAACTATTAAATCTGCATTTTCAACATAACGCTCTAATAATTCAGCATTACTATAATAAGATCTTACCTTAGAACCAAATCTTATATTTAGCTCTTCTATTTTATTAACTGACTTGTCTAAAATCACGACATTAGCGCCCATGCCGCTGGCTATTTCTGCCGCACTAGCTCCAACAACTCCTCCTCCTATCACGAGAACATTCGCAGCTGGAACACCAGTCACCCCTCCTAGCAAAATACCTTTACCACCATTGTTTTTTTGTAATGTGGCAGCGCCTACCTGGGTTGCTATTTTACCCGCCACTTCACTCATTGGCTTTAATAAAGGAAGATTATTGTCTTTGTCAGTTACCGTTTCGTAAGAAATACCTACGATATTTTTTTTAATTAGTGATCTAGTTAATTCCTCCTCTGCAGCTAGGTGTAAGTAAGAAAATAAAATTTGCTTCTCTCTAAATTTAGAAATTTCTTCTGGCTGTGGTTCTTTTACCTTAACCACCAGATCTGCCTTTGCAAATAACTCATCAGCATTTTCTGTGATTTTCGCTCCAACTGCAAGATATGCGTCATTATCATAACCTACATCTTTAGCTGCATTACTTTCTATTAAAACTACATGCCCTGCGTTAACTAGCTCAGCTGCACCAGATGGTGATAAAGCTACTCTTTTTTCATTATCTTTTATTTCTTTTAATACTCCTATTATCATGCTAACCTTAATGTAATATTTATTTGTTTTTAATAAAATATATCAATATAAGAGCTGGCAGTGCAAGTAAAGAAGAAAATGCAAAAAATTCTATCCAATTTATCTTTTCGGCAATAAAACCAGACGAGCTTGATAGCCAAGTTCTCGAAATAGCAGCTACTGAACTCAGTAAAGCATATTGTGTAGCACTAAATTTTAAATTACATAAACTACTAATATAAGCTACAAAAACTATAGTACCTATTCCAGCTGCTAAATTTTCTGCTGATATTGTTAAAGCTAAAAATAAGTGATCTTTGCCAATATATGCTTGCGCACAAAAAATCAAATTAGTAATTAATTGTAATATGCCAGCAATTAGTAAAGCTTTAGGTAAGTTATAGGCCTTAACTAACAGCGCGCCTAATATGGAGCCAACTAATGTGGCAATTAAACCAACAGTTTTTACATAAAAAGCTATATCCACTTTTGTAAAACCAAGCTCCAAAATAAATGGTGCCGTCATTATGCCGGCAAAAGCATCACCTAATTTATACAAGATAATAAAAAATAAGATTAATATAAAATTTTCATTATTCTTAAAATCAACAAAAGGATTCTTAACATATTGTACGAGCCAATTTTCTAAACCTTTATATTTTTCTCTAGATTGCTCTTTAGTCTGATTTAAAAAAAAGCTATTAAAGGCAAATAACAAAAATAATATAGCCATTATTTGATAGCTAAAGTGAAAATCAAATTTTTCTGCAATAATTAACGCCCCCGCAGAGGATATTAACATTCCTATGCGATAACCATACACGAATAGAGAGGCTGCTATACCCTGATCTTCTATTCTAAATAATTCTACTCTATAGGCATCTATCACTATATCTTGTGAAGCAGAAAAAAATGATACTAAAAATGCTAATAGCGCAATAATAAAAATATGTTCCAGGGGTGAAAATTTACTAAATAAAAATATACTAATAAAAAGTAAAATCTGCACTAAAAACAACCATGATTTTCTTAAGCCTAATTTATTGTATAAGTAAGGTAGCTTTATACCATCAATTAAAGGAGACCATAGAAATTTTAATGTGTAAGGCGTTGATACAAAAGCAAATAAACCAATTGTGGTTTTTGATAAGCCTAGTTCTTTCAACCAAATTGATAAAGTAGAAAAAACCAGAGCAAGCGGAAGACCACTAGCTATTCCTAAAATGAATATGTTAAATATATCTAAGTTATTAAGAGACTTTAGAAGCGTTAATTTCATTTAGGTCTTCTATGTCACTAATTGTTTTGGGTAAATTAATTTTTGGTCTAGCTCCTATATGCTCAATAACTTTTCCTGCTATATTATTTGCTATAAGAGCAGAATCATAATTAGAAAATTTATTTATATAACCATATAAAAAACCAGCTGCAAAAGAGTCGCCTGCACCAGTGCAATCTAGTGCATTTTTCTTTTTACTGTCAATAAAGTCAATTTTATTTTTAGTGATAATAATAGCTCCTTTTTCCGCTCTTGTAATAATCAGATTTTTCAAACTGCTAACCTCTAAATTAGCTTGTAGAACCATTAAATTGCTTTCACTCAAAGAATCTATATCATATAAGGCTAAAATTTCATGCTCATTACCAAATAACAAATCTACTTGCTCATTTGCTAATTTTCTAAATTCAGTTAGATGCCTTTCCACACAAAAAGAATCGGACAGTGACAAAGCTACTTGGCCATCCTTATCTCTGGTCGTGTTGATTAAACTGGAAATAGTTCTTTTTGTTACAGCTCTATCCCATAAATAGCCTTCAACATATAATATGCTTTGGTTTTTAATAACCTCCTCCTCTCTCTTTTCTAAGGAAATTTCAGAAGCACAGCCAAGATATGTGCACATAGTTCTTTCTCCATCTGGTGTCACTAAAATAATAGATTTTGCTGTTTCCTCATGACTCTCTTTATGAGTGTTGATAAATCTTATTTTTTCATTTTGTAGCTCAGTTATATATTTTTTACCATAATAACCATTTGAAACATTACCAATAAAAGTAGAGTTTACGCCATACTGGCTTAAAAAACTTATGGTATTTGCCGCAGAACCTCCCGATGAGACACTAAATGGGATATTCTTATTTTTAAGATACTCTAAGATAGATGAGCATTTTTGTTTATCGCACAAAACCATACCACCTTTTGGTAAGTCAAATTGCATTAATGTTTTTTCTTCTATTTGGAAAATTATATCACAAATAGCATTTCCAATCGCTGTAATATTTTGCATAATAGTTTTTATTTTAAATATAGAACAGACTCCTTAATTTACAATTAACTATTTTAGCTGAATATAATGGTAATATTTTATAATTAGAAACACATATTATCAAAAACTCTATTCATATTTAAGTAAATTAAGCATGTACTTACAGCTTGGCTTATTCAGGTTTCTGCTCGCACTACAATGCCCAACATTAAGTATGTAAGTCTTATATTACTAGTTATACTTTCTTTAACAAATGTGTTAAGCTTGTTCAAGCGCCTTAGCATCTTCAGTTGGTTTAGCATCTTCTGGGTTTTGCTGAGCATTATTACGACCATGATTGGGTATGTAAGGCTCTTGTATTGGTATTTCAACTTTCTTTAATAAACGCTTAGTAAAGAATTTTTCTTTAAAATAGAAGATTTTCTTGCTTTTTATTGGTGGGCTAGCCTCTA
>JABIRX010000060.1 GCA_018667735.1 Alphaproteobacteria bacterium
AAGCTTTTCCTAAATGTTTGATTACTTTTTGTTAAATAGCGTAAAACTTGATAAATTTATGTTTAAGTAACCTTGTTTTTATAAATGTGGCGCTACTATGTTTTAATTATATATGCCTCCCTTTAGCTTTGCTTGGTCAATTTTAAACCATAAAAAAGGCTCCTGAAAATAGGAGCCTTTTTTATTCCTTATATCATCAATTTTTTTTCTCTACCGGATGTTATTAATTAACCCTCCTTAATTAAATATCTCTTAAATATTACTGTAACATATTTTTCTGATTAAAAAAAAAGCTTTTCCTAAATGTTTGATTACTTTTTGTTAAATAGCGTAAAACTTGATAAATTTATGTTTAAGTAACCTTGTTTTTATAAATGTGGCGCTACTATGTTTAAATTATATATGCCTCCCTTTAGCTTTGCTTGGTCAATTTTAAACCATAAAAAAGACTCCTAAAGATAGGAGCCTTTTTTATTCCTCATATCATCAATTTTTTCTCTACCGGATGTTATCAATTAACCCTTATTAATTAAATATCTCTTAAATATGAGCGTAACATATTTTTCTTAATGCCTTGTTACTTTTCTTTTTAAGCGGCGTAAACCTTTAGACATTTTGCATAATGCAACATTAAAAGCAGCATATGGTGTATCTGAGTTACCATCTCCTTTAATTAAATAATGTTTTCTACCTCTTTGAAAAACCACAATTGAACTTGAAAATTGGTCTTTGTGGGTTTTAGCAATACGTACTTTAGCGGATATTACTCTATTTTTAAAATATTTATCTACTGCTTCATTCGTTGTGTGTTTAATATGTTCTGGGAAACTTTCTCCAATTCCAGACATGTTATGACTATTTATACTTACTTTCATATATTTAGTTATGTGATAATGGTTAATAAAATGTTAGTTCTAACTTTATTATAACATTTTTAGCGATTGATGTCATCATTTTTAAGATAAAAATTTATACAGCAAATTATATATTCTTTAGCAACCATCTTGCAAACTTTAAGGCTTATGTTATATTTGCTAAAATTTTTATAAAATTAGGACATAATGACAGAAAAAGAGCAATATTTACGAGATTCCACTTTAATTTTTAGTGCCAATGTTACTTTTATCCAGGAATTATACCAAAAATATCTAAATGATAAAAATTCTGTCGATAAAGAGTGGCAAGAATATTTTATCAATATTGGGGATGAATTAGCTGATATTAGCGAAGATTTTTCTGGTGCTAGCTGGTCAAAAGATGAACTTGCTGTAATTGGGGCCAAAAATATTGAATTAGAAACAGATAAGAAAGCTACAAAGAAAATTGCACAAGATCCCGCCTTAAAAGAAGCCGATCTAGAATATAAAGTAGCCCGCTTAATTAACCGTTTTCGCCGCTATGGTCATTACAGCGCCAATTTAGACCCTTTAAAACTAAAACAACCTGAAGCTAAAGAAGTTCTAACTAAGAACTTTCACAATATTAGTGATAGCGATTTAAAAACCACTTTAAATCTTCGATTTGAGCCTGATTTTGCTGGTTTAACTGTAGAAAAAATAATTGCTAAATTACAAAAAACTTACAGCAGCACTCTTGCTTTTGAGTTTGAATATATCTCAAATATTGAAGAGAAATTATGGCTAAGAAATAAAGTTGAGAACTCTAATAATGGTCTAAATATTGTCACCAAAGCAGATCAACATAATGCTTTAAATCATCTACATCGTGCCAAATCTTTTGAACAATTATTACATAAAAAATTTCCAGGTGCTAAACGCTTTTCTGTGGAAGGTGGAGAAGCAATTATGCCAGCACTTGAAAAAATCATTGATTTATCTGGCAAGGCTAAAATAAATGATCTTGAGCTAGGTATGGCTCATAGAGGGCGCTTAAATGTGCTAACTAATATTTGTGGCAAACCTTATGATCAGATGATTGCCGAGTTTAAAGGCGCTTCGTCAATACCAGCTGAATATAACGCATCTGGTGATGTTAAATATCATATGGGCTATTCAATGGATCGTGAATTTGGCGAACATAAATTGCATGTAGCTCTTGCCTACAACCCTTCTCATTTAGAAGCTGTAAATTCTGTGGTTGCTGGAAAAGTGAGAGCAAAACAAGATCTTGAAAATGATTTGGCTAGAAAAAACACCCTTTCTGTTTTAATTCATGGAGACGCAGCTTTTATGGGCCAAGGAACTGTAGCTGAATGCTTAAATATGGCCTATGTTGATGCGTATGATATTGGTGGAACTATTCACTTTATCATCAATAACCAAGTTGGCTTTACCGCTAATAATCAGGATTCGCGTTCAACCAGATATTCTTCCGACTTAGCTAAATTTATTGAAGCACCAATAATACATGTTAATGGTGAAGATATAGAAGCCGTTATATATGCATGTATCTTGGCATTTGATTATCGTCAAAAATTTGGTAAAGATGTAGTGCTAGACATAGTATGCTATCGTAAATATGGACATAATGAAGGTGATGAGCCTAATTATACTCAGCCTATTATGTATAATATCATCAAAAATATGCAATCTATTGATGAAAAATATGCAGCTAAATTAATTAGTGAAAAAGTTATTACTGCTGCAGAATATGAAAAATTAAAAACAGATAGAAGTAAAATATTAGAACAAGCTTTTATTAATTCTGATAAATTTAGCGCAACTAAAGCGCATGCCTTTTCTGATAAATGGGCTGGGCTTACTACCAAAGAAAGATCTATACAAGACGCTCCCAAAACTGGTTTAAGTAAGACTAAGCTGAGTAAAACTTTAAATCATTTACTAAGTGAACCCCAAGAATTTAATATGCATCCAAAAATTGCTAAGCAATATGATGCTAAAAAGAAAATTTTTGCAAAAGGTACAAACATAGATTGGGCCTTAGGCGAATCACTTGCTTATGCAAGCTTGCTTGAGGAAGGCTACCCTGTTAGATTAACTGGACAAGATGCAAAAAGAGGTACATTCTCGCATCGTCATTCCGTGTTAAGAGATACTAAAACAGAAAAAGAATATATTCCGCTTAACAATTTAAGCGAAAAGCAAGCAACTTATTTAGCCGCAGATTCTGTCTTATCTGAATATGCCGTACTTGGCTTTGAATATGGTTATTCTTTATCTAACCCACATACTTTAACTATTTGGGAAGCGCAATTTGGAGATTTTGCTAATGGTTGTCAAATTATGTTTGACCAATTTATAGCGTCGGGTGAAACTAAATGGTTACGCTTATCAGGCTTAGTTATGTTATTACCACATGGTTATGAAGGCCAAGGACCTGAACATAGTTCAGCTAGATTAGAGCGTTATTTGCAAGCATGTGCCGAAGATAATATACAAGTTGCTAATGTTACAACACCTGCAAATTTTTTCCATATTTTGCGTAGGCAAATTCATCGCAATTATCGTAAACCGCTAATTGTTATGAGCCCCAAATCTTTACTTAGACATAAATTAGCAACTTCCCAAATCGAAGAAATGGACATTAATACAGAATTTAAAACTGTTATTGCTGAAACTGATAAATTAACCGCAGCTAAAAATGTTAAAAAACTTGTATTATGTACAGGTAAAATTTATTACGATTTATATGAAGCTAGAGAAAAGGCAAAAATTAATAATGTGGCACTAATAAGAGTAGAAGAATTATATCCATATCCTGATCAAGAAATAATAAAACAGCTTCAAAAATATGTTGATGCTGAAGTTATATGGTGTCAGGAGGAACCAGAAAATATGGGAGCTTGGCAATTTATTGATCGCAAATTAGAAGGCTCTATTGTAAAAGCTGAAATTAAGGCAAAACGCCCAATTTATGTCGGGCGAAAAGCATCTGCAAGCCCTGCTACTGGCTATATGAAAGTTCATGTTGTAGAGCAAGAAGAAATTATAGCAAAAGCTTTAAAATAAATTAACTTTTGCAATAAAAATTTAATAGGCTTTACTAATATTTTTACATTAAAATATTATAGTGAAGCCCCAAATATATAATATTAAATAAAAACTTTGATATATCATCTACATATAATGTAACGCAGAATTTTAGCAAAGGCGTAAAAATTTATTCACCTCTGGCTAAATTAATTGAGCAAATCAAATTATGTGCTTTGATGTGCTAACATTTCAGATATATTAATAGCAGAGTTTAACAAATAACCCTCAGCTAGGTAATTATTTATCTAGAAAAATAGTAAGGAATTACAATAAAAACTTATTAATAATATCTAGTTATTTACTTTCATTATTAGCACCAACATCTAAAGTAAAAACAAGCTTACAGCTCTAAAGTAAAATTATTAAGAAGACATAAAAAGTAATTCGTCCTTATCGCATTTACATCTAAGTTTTAATTTTAGTTATAACGCAGATATTATCATAAAATTTCTAAAAAAACTTATGAAATTAGCAAGGATATATAGGAATTTGAGATAGGAAAACTGGATGCTCTACCCCGCAAAAATACAAATAGGCCACAGCTAGACACTTCAGAATTAGTGACGAGTTTGACTAATAAAAAATTGAAATATAAAATGACAAATTAAATATTAAAAAAGTAAAATAATCTTAGGCAAGATGAAGAGTTTTTTTTATTCAGCCTCTGCTGCTTTAGCTTCATTATACTCAGCTTCTTTTTCTTGATAAATACTAAGTAAAATATTAGTTTCCATTTCATCAAAAGCTAATTTGGCTATATTAACTGTTTGTGGAAAAAAATTAGTTAAAACTATGTTATCTAAGTCTTCGATAAAGGTAAAAAAAGCTAACCTATATGACTTAAGCAATAATGACATATCTTTACCTAAGATTTTTTTGAGCTTTTTATCATTCATTGCCAAGCTTATAACTACCATTGTGTAAGCCCAATTATTTAAAGTATCACTACCTTCTTTAAAATATTCGCGCGCATTTTCTATGGAGAGACTAAATTTTTGCAATAAATCTGCATGAGTTGCGTGATCCTTAACTTCTGCAATTTCTTGCTTTACTTCTGTGTCTAATATGGGAAATAAACAATATACAAATTCTTCCTGAAATTTTCGCTTATTTATAATTTTTTCATGCGCTTGCTTCAGTGTTATTTTTCCTGCAGAAAAACCATGTTGTTGCGCTTGTAAATGAGCGTCTATTGTTGGATTCTCTGTTTTTCTAAAACTATATTCCATGGGCGATATCTAATATTAATGTTCTTTTCCATATAGTAACATTAAAAACATAAAATAGCCAATAAAATCAGCATTTATATGTCTCCATGTAAAATAACCTCCTTCATTTAAGGATTTAGCAATTAAATAAAAAAATTATCTAAGCAAGACACTATAACTGCGTAAGAAGATATTTTGCTAATTTATCATAAGCCGAAATACCAGCTATAGCCTCAGCTTCACTATTATAATTAGTATTGGCATTAACATCATAAGTATAAATAACATCATCTTCACCAATGACAAACTCTATACCAGCTATATCATATTGTTCTTGCTTTATAAAATTCAAATATTTTCCTAATAATTCAACTTTAAAATCTTTTTCAATAGTAAATTTATGCTCTTTACTTTCCCCAATAGGACAAAAGCTAGTAGAAACTTTACAAGAATCTGCTGGGCACAAATTGAAATCATCACTTACCTGTATTTTAACCACATATACAAACTCTCCACCAATAAATTCGGCTCTTCTAATCACACCGCCTTTTGGAGCTATATATTGCTGTATTAAAGTAATACCATCACGAGAATATGCTATATTTTGCTTTAAATATTGCTTAATCTCAGCCATATTATAAAAAATTTCTACTCCTGCACCACTGCCACCTCTATTTGGCTTTAAAATTAAAGGAAAAGATATTTTTTTAGCAGCAGCTAAAATACTCTCTTTACCTAAAGCAGCTAAAGTTCTTGGTATTTTAATACCCGCTTTTTCAAGAGCTAAATATTGAGCAAATTTATTAAGCTCTAAATATTGGGTAGGAAGATTATTTATCACCTTCTTATTGTGAGCATTTAAATGACCTAAATAGCTAATTGCATGCTCTATAGAGTCTGGCTTGCCACGCAAATGAGATGAAGGGCTTACCCGATTAAAATACACCGCATCTTCAGGCTTACTGGCTATATCTAGCAGGCCGTCACCCAAAACTATATCCTGATAATTAATATTTTCTTTATTTAATGATTGTTTAATTGGCTCTAACCAATCTGGGTTATCATGCAAGATGATTAATGTTTTTAGCATTTTATGTTACGCGTTATGTGAAAATAGTTTTTAGCTGACTAGAATAAAGGATAATATGACTAACCTAGCACATTAAATAGTAATACAAGCACTTAACACTGCGCCATAACATTACATTATAAGGCTAGATTATTCATTCATAAAAGTTTTTAATCTTTTGGCGCGAGTTGGATGCCTTAATTTTCTTAACGCTTTTGCCTCAATTTGTCTAATACGCTCTCTTGTTACCGAGAATTGTTTACCAACCTCTTCTAAAGTGTGATCTGTGTTCATGCCAATACCAAACCTCATTCTAAGTACACGCTCTTCTCGTGGAGTTAAAGTAGCTAAGACTCTAGTTGTTATCTCCTTTAAATTGGAGTGAATAGCTGCGTCTATTGGTAATACTGCATTTTTATCTTCAATAAAATCACAAATTGTACTTTCTTCATCATCTCCAACTGGACTTTCTAAGCTAACTGGATCCTTGGCGATTTTCATAATTTTACGAATTTTTTCAACTGGGATACATAATTTTCGCGCTAACTCATCATGCGTTGGCTCCCTATTCATATCTAATGACATTTGCTTAGAAGTTCTAACTATTTTATTAATAGTTTCTATCATATGCACTGGGATTCTAATAGTTCTAGATTGATCAGCTATAGATCTAGTTATAGCTTGTCTAATCCACCATGTTGCATAAGTTGAAAATTTGTACCCCCTACGATATTCAAACTTATCTACCGCCTTCATTAAACCTATATTTCCTTCCTGAATCAAATCTAAGAACTGTAAACCTCTATTTGTATATTTTTTCGCAATAGAAATAACCAACCTTAAATTAGCTTCAATCATCTCTTTTTTAGCTCTATTTGCCTGAGTCTCACCCTTTTGCACATCGGCAACTAAAGCTCTAAACTCATATATTGGCAAACCTACGGTCTTTGCCGTTGCTTTAATGTCTAAAAAGATTTTTTCAAGCTCTTCATTAGCCGTAATTTTTTCAATATTTTTAATTTTTGAAGTAGCTAAAATTTTTGCTAAACTATCATTTACTTCATTGTTTTTGTAAAATTTTAGAAACTTCTTTTTATCTATTTTATATTCATCTACCAGCTTAAATATTGCGCCCTCCTCTTTACGCAGCTCAGCATTTAAACCGTAAATTTTTTCGATTATACTATCTATGAATTTTTGATTAAAAAACATATCTTCAAGATTTTCATCAAATTTTACTGTTAAGCTTTTGACTTTATCCTGGTCAGACTTATCTATATCTTGCCCTTCAAAGGCACTATAAAGTTTTTCCTCCTGTATATTTAAAATTTTATTACAAACATCTGCTATTACCGCAAAAGAATCCAACATACAAGGCATTAACGCTTTCTCCATCACCGCAGGAGAGATACCTCCATCACTATCTATCATGTCTGAATAATCTTCTCCATCTTCATCATCCTCCTCCAAGAAATCTTCTTCTCCTTCTTCGCTATCTTCTTCTTTAAGCTCCTCAAAGCCCTCGAACCTACTTGAATATGACGCGTCTAAATCTATGACATCTCGCAATAGTCTTTCCTCATTTACAATGTCATCATAGAGTGAAATAAACTCCCTCATAGCTAATGGACTTGAGCATAAAGAATAAATCATCTTTTTGCGCCCATCTTCTATGCGTTTAGCTATTTCTATTTCCCCTTCGCGCGTAAGCAACTCAACGCCACCCATTGATTTAAGGTACATATGTACTGGATCATCATTTTCGCCAAGAGAATCACTTGAAGATATGCCTTTTGATAATTCCTCTAAATTAATCTCATTTTGGTCTTCAATTAACTTTATGCCAGAGCTAGCAATAGTATTCATAACCGCCTCCAACTTATCGTGCGAGTCGACCGGCAAGCTTTCATTTATTTCATCATATAATAAAAAACCTTGTCTTTTACCTTTAATGATAAGTTTTTTTACGATGACATCTAAGCCTAATTCTGCTTCAATGCGTTGTTCTTTTGTTTTTCTTGCCATTATTTTAACTAGCCAGCTAAATGTTGATTAAGTTCTTTTTCAAGCAATTCAATATCATATTTAAGCTGAATAGCAAGCTTTTGTTTGCCCTCATCACCAGATCTCATATTATTTTTATAGTCCCTTCTCAATCTGCCCAAAACTATGCTTTTAACATGGTAATCAAAGCGTTTGTTTCGCTCATATTCTGACAAGCTAATTGTTGATAATAATCTAATTTTATTAAGTAAGTAATTAACAAAATTCTGCGCTATATTTTCACCTAACCACTGCGCAAAATCAGCCATTATAAAGTTGGGTGCGAGTGCTAAAATATGCTTTTGTATTTCTCCTACTGTCTGATCGTCAAAATCAAACATCGCAAATTGCTCTTCATATTGCTCAACTGTCAAAATGGAGATATTAGTGATGATAAAAGCTACTAACTCCACTTCTTCCATGGCTATATTAGAAGTGTTAACTGCTAAGTTATTACCAGATTTTGGCTTAATGTAATATGACTTACCTCTAAAAACTTTAAAAAATGCATCTTTAAAATAACGCAAATACTGCGCTTTAACACTTTCATTTTCTATTTTATGAGCAATGTTATTTAACTTCTCATGAGCTGCTGACCTAGATTCTGGCGTATTTAAACCAGTATGGCAATGCTCTTTAACCAACATAGCTGCTAAAAAAATTCTACTCTCTAACAATGACTGCATATATTTTATACCCTTAGACTTTATCACATCATCTGGATCTTGACCATCTGGCAACATCACAAATGACAAGGTTTTACCTGGCTTTAATTTTGGCACCGCAATATCTGCAATACGCAGCATTGCTTTTTTACCAGCCTGATCTCCATCAAGACAAATAATTGGGTCATCACAAAAATACCATAGAGCTTCTAAATGATATTCGCTAAAAGCAGTTCCAAGCGGCGCCACAACATTCTGAAAACCAGCTTGCTGCATAGCAATAACATCCATATAGCCTTCACATAAAATAACTTCTCTTGATCTTTGTATAAATGTTTTTGCTTGATAAAAATTATATAGTAATTCGCGTTTTTTGAAAAACTTATATTCGGGTGAATTAATATATTTAGGCATGCCCTCTCCTAAAATACGCCCACCAAATGCTACTAATTGAGCTCGGTGATTGAAAATAGGAAAAGTTAAACGCTCACTAAATAAAAAATAATTACCATTTTGCCCTTTTCTATATAGGCCTAGCTCTAATAATTTTGAAATTTGGAAACCTTTTTCCTTAATAAACTTTTCAACTAAATATTTCTTGGGCGCATAACCTAAAGCAAATTTTGCGATGTTTTCTGGTATAATACCCCTGTTTTTAATATAATTCTCTGCTATTGAGCCATTAAAGTTTCTTTGAAAAAATTGCTGAAATTCATTTATAATTTGATAATCTAGATCATCTGCTATCAGTTTTTTTTCATCATACTGAACCTTAGGTAATGCAACCCCTGCTATTTGTGCTAATTCTTGCATTGCATCTGCAAAATTATAATTTTCCTTTTCAGTTAAAAAAGAAATTATATCTCCATGTGCGCCGCAACCAAAACAATGGTAATTTTGCTTATCATCACTTATGATGAAAGATGGTGTTTTCTCATTGTGAAAAGGACATAAAGCTTTATAACGCATATGTCCTGCCGGAATTAACTTCACCTGCCTCGAGAGAATATCACTCACTTTTACTCTATCTTTAATTCTTTGAATAAGTTCTTGTGAATATTTCATATCTTGCTAAAATACCGCTTTAAAAATTGGTAATTATGAATTTTATAGGATTTTTTAGTGTTTACAATAAAGAAGTTAAGAGATTTCTGAAAGTTTATAACCAAACTCTTCTTTCTCCAGTGGTAAATGCCTTGCTCTTTTTAGCTATTTTTATGCTTGCTATTGGTAAAAAAATATCTTTTGGACCTGATATTTCATTTGGCGAATTTATGGCCCCAGGTTTGATAGCGATGGTTATTGTGCAAAATTCTTTTGCTAATTCCTCTTCATCCATAACTATGGCTAAGGTTTTAGGACATATTATAGATTTTCTTATTCCGCCTCTTTCCGCGTTAAATTTAAGTGCTGCCATTTGTTTAGCAGCTTTAACCAGAGGAATTTTAGTTGGAATCATCGCTTATTTTGCTATAAGTTTTTTTATCCCTTTAAGTATTCATAGCTGGACCCATACCATTATCTATTTTATTTTAATTAGCTTTGCTCTTGGTGCTAGTGGTTTATTATGCGGTCTTTTTGCCAATAGCTTTGACCAAATGTCGGCGGTAACTAGCTATGTTATTACCCCCTTATCTTTTTTATCTGGCACTTTTTACTCAGTTAAATCATTACCTGAATTTTGGTATAATTTCAGTCATTTTAATCCATTTTTCTATATGATAGATGGCCTTAGATATGGTATAATTGGTTATCATGATGGTAATTTAACCATAGGTATGGTTTATTTGTTGATATTAAATATAATTTTACTAACCACTTGTATCATCTGGCTTAAATCAGGATATAGAATAAAAAATTAACATATGGCAATTTTACCAATTATAACATGGCCAGATAGTAGGCTCAAAGAAATTTCACAAGCAGTAACTAAAGTTAATAGCAAAACCCAGAAATTTATGGATGATATGCTAGAAACAATGTATGCAGCGCATGGTATAGGTTTAGCCGCCGTTCAAGTAGGAGTTTTAGAGCGTATTTTAGTAATGGATATTAACTATGCCTCAGAACGTTATCCTGAAAATGAAACTGACACACATGAACCATTATTTTTAGTAAATCCTAAAATAGTTTCAAGCTCAAATGTTACCACCAAATACAAAGAAGGCTGCTTATCTTTTCCAGGACAATATTCAAATGTTGTGCGACCTGACGAAGTAACCATAGAATATTTAGATTATTATGGCAAAAAAAAATTATTGAAAGCAGATGGCTTACTTGCTATTTGTGTGCAGCATGAAATAGATCATCTAAATGGTATTGTATTTGTTGATCATATCTCTAAGCTAAAAAAAGAAATAATCTTAAAAAAATTAGTTAAACAAAATAAATTACAAGAGGACTAAAATGAATATTATAAATTCCCTAAAAGAAATTAGCGCAAATTACGAATTATTTATCCTAGATATTTTTGGCGTTATTCATGATGGCGATGATCCATATCCAGGTATTGTAGAAATGATAGATTATCTTAGCACACAAAATAAAAAAATCGCTTTTCTATCAAATGCTCCAAGACGCTCAGAAAAAGCTCTGAAAGCACTTGAGAAATTTGGTATTAATGAAAATATGTTTGATTTTATTTTAACTTCAGGTGAGCATGCTTATTACTATTTTGAAGTGCAAAAAAAACTAAAATATTTTTATATCGGGCCAGAAAAAGACCGCGATTTATTAGTAGGCTTACCTCATCAAGAAGTAGCAATAGCAGAAGATGCTGATGTTGCTATTGCAACTGGTTTAGATCTTGGTCAAACGGTGGATGATGTAATGCCACAATTAAAATCGATTAAAGCTGCCGACTTAATGCTTCATTGTATTAATCCAGACTTATATGTGCATAAGAAGAGTGGCCGCTCTCACATCTGCGCAGGCGCTATTGCTAAAGCATATAACAAATTGGGTGGCGAAGTGCAATTTTATGGTAAGCCTTTTCAAGGTGTTTATGACGAAGTAATTGATGAATTTGAAATAAGTAGAAAGAAAGTTTTATGTGTTGGTGACAGCCTAGAGACTGACATTAGAGGTGCTAATATGGCTAATCTGGATTCTGTTTTTATAAGCTCTGGCATGCATAGGAAACAATTAGATTTGGAAATTGGACAAAAACCTGATGCCAAACAAACTGAAAAATTATGCCAAGAATTTAAAGTGTCACCTACTTACATATTATCATCATTTGGCAGTTAAATGGATATTATAGCCGATTTACAGCAAGAATTAATTTCTTTGATTGAAGCAGATTGTCCAAATGATTTGCCCGAAAGTCTAATTGCTAAAATAACTTTAGAGCTGCCAAAAAACAAAGAGCATGGCTGTTTAAGCACTAATGCAGCTATGATTTTAGCAAAATCTTTTGCACAAAAACCTATAATTTTAGCTGAGAAATTAAAAAGCATATTTAACAATTATATTCCAAATATTGACGAAATAAATATTGCGGGCCCAGGCTTTATTAACTTTAGAATGAAGCCCATATTTTGGCAGGATACGCTGCAAAAAATTCACCACAACAAACAATTTGGTCAGATAAATCTTGGCAACGCACAAAAAGTAAATCTTGAATTTGGCTCACCTAACCCAACAGGCCCCCTACATGTAGGCCATAGTAGAGGAGCAATTTTTGGTGATGTACTTGCCAATATATTAAATTTTGCAAATTATGATGTCACAAGAGAAAACTATATTAATGATGCTGGCTCTCAAATTGACACTTTAGCTAAATCATTATATTTGCGCTATGAAGAAATAGCTACCAAGCAGGCTGTAGAAATCCCGGCTGGCTTATATCCTGGCGAATATTTAATTGATATTGCAAAAAAGATTTTTCAAACTAAGGGTAATGAATATCTCAACATACCTCAAAGCGAATCACTTGAAATATTCAAAAAAATAGCGATACACGAAATGCTGTTATTGATTAAATCTGGCTTTAAAGATTTGCATATAACACATGATGTGCATTTTTCTGAAAAATCTTTACATGCAGATAATCAAATAAACCAAGCAATCGATTTATTAACCAAGCAAAACAAAACCTATTACGGCTCTTTACCCAGACCAAAAGGTAAAGAAATAGAAGATTGGGAAGAAACTACACAATTGCTGTTTAAAGCAACAGAATTTGGTGATGATATTGACCGAGCATTACAAAAAAACGATAAAAGCTGGACATATTTTGCTGCAGATACAGCATATCATTTTAATAAAATTAAGCGTGGCTACAATAAAATGATTCTTATTTTAGGTGCAGATCATGGCGGCTATATAAAAAGAATGAAAGCAATGGTTACGGCATTATCTGACAATCATGCAACTATTGACATTAAATTATGTCAGTTAGTTAAATTTATTAAAAATAACGAAATTATGAAAATGTCCAAAAGAGATGGCTCTTTCCTAACTGCTAGTGAAGTAGCTAAAGCTGTAGGTAGTGACAGTTTGCGTTTTATCATGCTAACCAGAAAAAATGACATGACTCTCGATTTTGATTTAGACAAAGCGGTAGAGCAATCAAAAGAAAACCCCATTTTCTATGTGCAATATGCACATGCCAGAATTTGCTCTGTCTTGAGAAATTACGAAGGTGAAGCGACTAATGATTTCACTAATCTTGTTGCACTAAACTCTAAGCTAGAGCTTGATTTAATCAGACATATTAACATTTTTCCACAAATTATTCGCGCCATAGCCACTAACTATGAACCGCACCGTCTAGCCTTTTACCTGCAAGAATTAGCAGCCAAATTTCATTCATATTGGAATTTTGGTAAAGACAATCCAGAACATAAATTTATCACCGCAAATCAAAGCACAACACGAGCTAGGATAATTTTATTAGAAACTATAAAAAACACCCTAAATACTGGTTTAAAATTATTCTCTATTAACGCTTTAGAGAAAATGTAAAAATGAAGAATCTACTAAAAACATATTACCCTGTAATTATATTATTAGTCTTCTTGCTGTTATTTTTAAAATTAATGCACATCTCTTATAGTTTTTATAACAACAGAACAAAAGATTCAAAAAACTCATATGTTAGCGCCGATAATTCACCCATTAAGGTTGATGCAAAATATGAGCATAACTATGTTAAAAACAATGACAAAGAATTATATAATTTTGTAAGTCAGAAAGATTGGAAATTAGAAGCGTCTAAGGGTAAGCAAGAAATTAAACCTATTAAAACACATGAACTTAATTTAAGCAAAAACACCAATAAACCACTAATTAACGATGTTATAAATTTAGAAAATCATACTATTCGAATTATTGAAAAGAAGCAAATTAACAAAAAGCAGCAAAGCAATAAGAATACCTTGCAACTTGGTGCTTATGCAACCATAGAAAAAGCAGAGCAAGAAAAATACAGAATTATGAATCTCTATGAAAAACAAGCAAAAAAACATCATTTTTACCTTGAAAAAGCGGCCATAAAAGACAAAGGTATTATCTATCGTTTAAAAGTAGGGCCTTTTTCTAATGGTACATTAGCTAAAAGTTTTTGTGATAATCTAAGGAAGAAAGCTATAGAATGTTTTATGACCGTAAATTGACTATTTTTGGTTTAAGCTCTTTATCATTAACAGATAATGAGAAATATCTTTTAAAGAACTCTAACAATATCTTTGGTATTATTTTATTTGCGCGAAATGTGGCAAATAAAGCTCAACTAAAATCACTAATTCAAGAGATTAGAGCATATAAGCCTAACTTAAATATTCTTATTGATGAAGAAGGGGGAAGAGTTACAAGGTTAAGTAATATTTATCCACAAAGTTTGACCGCTGCTGAAGAATTAGGTGATTTATATCTTAAAGATCCACTTAAAGCCAAAGCAAAAATAGTTTCAACTTATAAAATAATGGCTAACCGTTTAACTGAGCTAGGCATTAATATTATATGTGCGCCTGTTGCAGATTTAGCTCATAAAAACACACATGCTGTAATTGGTAATCGTGCTTTTTCAAATGATAAGCATGTTGTAATTGAATGTTGCAAAATAGCAGCAGACACTTTGCTAAAACACAATGTAACCCCAATAATAAAACATATTCCAGGTCATGGCAGAGCAAATTGTGATTCACATTTGGAATTGCCAATTATTACTGATGATCTACATAATCTTGCGCAAAATGATTTTGCGGTATTTAAGGCTTTAAATAAATATCCTCTAGCTATGACTGCGCATATTATTTACAATTCTTTAGATAGTGAAATGCCCATCACATTATCAAAAAAAGCTATGGCATATGTAAGAAATATTATTGGCTTTAAAGGTAAAATTATGACAGATGACATTAACATGCATGCTTTAAAGCAATTTAGTTTAGCTAAAATTATTAAATTAGCCTTAACAGCTGGTTGTGATTATATTTTACATTGCAACGGTAATTATCAAGAAATGGCAGAAATAGATGAACTCTTAAATATGTTTAAATATGAATAACTCATATAAAAAAATTACTAAACATTACAAAAAAATTGCCCTAACATGCGCTTTATTGCCCTTAATTATAAAATATCATGCTATCATATTATATCCCGCCATTAAAGTAATTGAAGTTTTACCTTCACATAAAGAACTTTATGATAATATTGCTAGCCTAAGAACCCCCTTTTTAAAGCGTGGTTTGTCAGAAGATGACATATTAAATAAAAATATAATCAAGCTATATAATGATGCAAAATATAGTGAGCATGACCTTGTTAATTTAGAATTCATCTTTAGGGAGCTGCTTAAAATACAAGAAACTGCAAATCATGAATTTGTAAAGGAAATTGATGTTGCTATTAAAGATTTAGGGCTAGAAAAATTTAACACAACTATTTTAATATTTAAAAAATTAATTAAATATGGCAATGATAAAGAAACATATCTTGGTTTCCTTGCCCTTGCCACTTTCTTTACTGAGCAGGATAAAGCTATCTTATATTTTAATGAAGCTCTAAATATTAATCCCAACAATCTGTTCCTGCTGAATAATTTGGGGAAATCTTACCTTGAAATGAATCAATTGGCTAAAGCCAAAAAAACCTTCCATAAAATTATGACCCTAGGTAATAAAGAGCAAAAGCCAGAATTAATCGCTTTAGCTAATTCTAATTTGGGCATTATCGAGCTTAAAGCTGCACAATTACCCAAAGCACTTCTGTATTTTAATCATGCTCTAGAAGTAGCCAAAAACTCTAATTTGAAGTTAATTCAAGCTAATCAATATAAAAATATTGCTATTACTTATAAAAAATTAAACAACTCTAAAAAATCTTGCGCAAATTACCGAAAAGCTAGAATTCTTTATCATAAATTATATTTAGATTTTAAAGCAGAAGATATTCTTACGCATTTAAAAAAAGAACAATGTCTTTAAAGGTCTCGCTTTAAATTATGCTCACTTATCTTAGCAAAAGAATATTACTAATTTTTCCTACTTTATTCGCTATTTTGCTCCTTAATTTTCTAATTATTCAGTTTGCACCTGGTGGCCCTGTAGAAAGAATTATAGCTAAAATTAATCATGGCCAAAATTTTGACCAAAATATATTACAACAAGGCTCTAGCAATCTAAATCAACATAATCAATTAAATCAAGATAGCAAATATACGGGTAGCAGAGGTTTGGACCCTGAGATAATTGCAGAAATTGAGGAGAGATATGGCTTTGACCAAAGCTTAACTACCAGATTTTTTGAAATGGTGGTAAATTATATAAGCTTTGATTTTGGTACTAGCTTCTTCAAAGGCAAGGAAGTAACTAGCTTAATTGCTGAAAGATTGCCTATCTCTATATCTTTAGGCTTGTGGTCAACTTTGATTATATATTTAATTTCTATTCCACTTGGCATTAGGAAGGCAGTTAAAAATGGTAGTAATTTTGATTTTTATACTAGCCTTATAATTTTTATTGGTTATGCAATTCCCTCTTTTATTTTTGCTGTTTTATTAATTGTAACCTTAGGTAAAGGTGGACAATTTCCTATTTTTCCAATTAGCGGGCTTAGCTCTGATAATTTTGCAGAATTAACTTTTTATGGGAAAGTAGCAGATTATTTTATGCACATAATTTTACCTATATTTGCAATAGTTGTTGGTGGCTTTGCAAGTCTTACCATGCTCACAAAAAATAGCTTCATTGAAGAAATAAACAAACAATATGTATTAACCGCAAGAGCTAAAGGCTTAACTGAAAACAAAATTCTTTATAAGCATATTTTTAAAAATGCTATGATTTTAGTTATTTCGCAAATCCCAGAGAATTTAGTAAAAATTCTCTTTACGGGGGCTTTGCTAATTGAAATTATCTTCTCTTTAGATGGTTTAGGCTTATTAGGTTTTGAAGCGGCGCTAAATAGAGATTATCCCGTTATATTTGCTACTCTCTACATATATAGTTTAATCGGTCTTGTCTTTAACCTAATTGGCGATATAATGTATGTCTTAATTGACCCAAGAATAGATTTTAAACAAAATAGGTAAAAATGGATTTAAATAATATTTTACAACAAGCACAGGCCCTAAAAAGTAAGTTTGAAGAAAAAAAACAACAATTTGATCAAAGGATATTCACTGGTAAAGCGGGGGGTGGACTGGTTACTGTGGAGCTAAAAGGTAGCTATAAAATAGAAACATTAAATATTGATGCGCAAACATTAAAAGATGATCCTGATCTTGCCACTGATTTAATTAAAGCAGCCTTTAATAATGCAACAGAGCAACTAGCCGATGCAAAGTCTGAATTAATGCCAGAGCAAATGTCTGGAATGGGTGATTTGAGTAAGCTATTCTAATTTGGCTAATGAATAATGAAATTGAAAGCTTAATTGGCTTATTTTCTACTTTGCCTACCATAGGTAAAAAAACTGCTACCAGAATTGTGTTAGATTTGATCGCAAAGAATAAAGACTCTATTCCTAAATTTGTGCAATCTTTAAATGACACATATCAGGTGATTAAAAGCTGTGAAATCTGTAATAACATAGATTCTACCTCACCTTGCCATATTTGCACTTCAGAAAAAAAAGATAAAAATATTATCTGTGTAGTTGAAAATATTGAGGATCTTTGGGTAATAGAAAAAGGCAATATGTTTAATGGGCAATAT
Organism: Alphaproteobacteria bacterium; assembly: GCA_018667735.1. Classification (NCBI taxonomy): domain Bacteria; kingdom Pseudomonadati; phylum Pseudomonadota; class Alphaproteobacteria; species Alphaproteobacteria bacterium. The sequence continues at coordinate 18,103 of JABIRX010000060.1, forward strand.
CATATTTTAGGCGGGACATTATCAGCAGTGAAAGGAGTTGGACCAGATGACTTAAATATCTCATCTTTAACAAAACGCTTAAATAAAAATTTGGAAATTATTCTTGCACTGAGTAGTAGCTTAGATGGTCAAACTACTAGCTTATTTTTATCGGATATGCTTTCTGACAAAGTTATGAAAATTACTAAATTAGGCTATGGTATACCTCTTGGTAGTGAAATTGGCTATTTAGACGAAGGAACTATTAATGCTGCTTTTGAAGCAAGAAAAATATTATGATAGAGCAATTAAACTATACTGAAACCAAAGCACCTGACACAATTGAAACCTTAATTATTTTTATTCATGGCTATGGTGCAAATGGCAAGGATTTACTACAGCTTGCACCATATTTTCAAAAACATTACAAAAATTGTCATTTTGTTGCACCTAACGCTCCTTATGCAACTGACTATCCTGACTCATATTATTGGTTCCCAATTAATAACTTTAATGAAGACCACTTGAAAGAAGGAGTAGAAAATTCTGTGCCAGTTATAAATAAATTTATTAATTATTGCAAAAAACAATATAAACTTAGTAATCAGCAAATTATTCTTTTTGGCTTCTCACAAGGATCGCTTTTATCAATTTATTATGGCTTAAAACAGCCAGAGAAATTTAAAGCAATTTTAGCTTTTTCGGGTGGAGCATTATCAGATATAAACTCAATCATAAAAAACAAAACTCCTATTTGCCTGGTGCATGGCCTTCAAGACGAAATATTAAGTCCTGAACATTCTTTAAGTACGGCTGAAAATCTTACTAAAGGAAAACATCCAAATGAATTAAAATTAATTGATAATTTAGGCCACTCAATAAATTTAGCAGGCCTTGAATTTGCAGTAGATTTTTTAGCTAAGCACTAAAATATGTACAATTAAGATCCTCTTGCATATAATGCGGTGAATTTTAAGATAAATTAATGAGTATAAGAAATATCGCAATTATTGCCCACGTAGATCATGGGAAAACTACTTTAATTGATTCCATTTTACAACAATCTGGTGTCTTCCACGAAAAAGAAGCTGTGGTAACAAGAGTAATGGATAGTAATGATTTAGAAAAAGAAAGAGGCATAACAATTTTAGCTAAATGCACGGCGGTTAAGTGGAAAGATCACAAAGTAAATATTATAGATACACCAGGGCATGCTGATTTTGGTGGTGAGGTTGAGCGAGTTCTATCTATGGTAGATGGCGTAGTCTTATTAGTTGATGCTGCAGAAGGACCAATGCCCCAAACTAAATTTGTACTATCCAAAGCTTTAGCTTTAGGTCTAAAACCAATTGTAGTTATCAATAAAATAGACAGGCCTGACCGCAGGGAAGATGAAGTTTTAGATGAAGTCTTTGATTTGTTTGTATCATTAGATGCAAATGACGAACAATTGGATTTTCCTACTATTTACGCATCAGGTAGAGCGGGCTGGACAGTGCGTGATTTAAATGATGAGCGAAAAGATATTACTCCTTTGATGGATCTAGTGCTAGAATATGTGCCAGAACCTAATGTAGATAAAAGTAAGCCTTTTGCAATGCTTGCAACTATATTACAGCCAGATAGTTTCTTAGGACCCACTTTAACTGGTAAGGTTTACTCTGGAATTGGTAAAGTAAATCAAACAGTAAAATCATTATCATTATCTGGTGAACAAGTTGAAAGTGCTCGTTTAACTAAATTATTTACATTTGAAGGTATCAAAAAAGTACCAGCAGAAATAGTTGAAGCAGGAGATATTGTAGTAGTGGCTGGCTTACCTAAGACTAATGTTTCTGACAGTATTTGTGACCCTAAAGTTACAGATCCTATTAAATCAACTCCTATTGACCCACCTACAATGTCTGTTACGCTTAGTGTTAATGACTCGCCATTAGCAGGTAAAGATGGCTCTAAAGTTACATCTAGAATGATAAGGGACAGATTAATGAGTGAAGCAGCGACTAATGTAGCTATCACTTACAAGGAAGCAGATGGTAAAGACTCGTTTGAAATTGGTGGTAGAGGCGAACTGCAATTAGGTGTATTAATTGAAAATATGCGTAGAGAAGGTTTTGAGATGTCTGTGTCAAGACCAAAAGTATTATTTAAAAAAGATGACTCTGGGAAAACCTTAGAGCCTATCGAAGAAGTAGTTATCGATGTTGATGATGAATATTCTTCTTCTGTCATTGATAGATTGAATCAAAGAAAAGCTGACATGAAAGAGATGAAGCCAAGTGGAGATAAGGTTAGATTAATTTTCCATGTTCCTTCTAGAGGCATGATTGGCTTTCAAGGAGAGTTTTTAACTATCACTAAAGGCTCCGGTATATTAAATAGAATTTTTCATGATTATGCTGAATATAAAGGAGAGTTAAATCAAAGAAAATTAGGCGTTCTAATCTCAATGAATAATGGAGAAGTAGTAGGCTATGCTTTAAATAATTTGCAAGATCGCGGCATTATGTTTGTTAATCCAGGTGATGATGTTTATACCGGTATGATTATTGGTGAGCATAGTAGAGATAATGACCTAGAAGTTAATGTACAGAAATCTAAGCAATTAACAAATTTCAGAGCTTCCGGTAAAGATGATTCTGTAAAGCTTACGCCGCCTAAGAAAATGACTTTAGAGCAAATGATGGCTTATATTGAAGAAGATGAGTTAGTTGAAGTTACACCTAATTACTTGCGTTTAAGAAAAATTTTCTTAGATGCTAATCAAAGAAAGAAAAAATCTAAATTATAATATTGCATATTGAATGAATTTAGTTAATGCTTAAAAAAAAAGGTATAAATATGAAATTTAAATTTTTGCTCATTATTAGCTCTTTATTAACTTTATCTGGCTGTATCATAGATATACCATTTGTTCCTGGAATCTAATTGGTAATAACATGAAAAAAACTCTTATTTTAGCAGCTTTAATTCTTTCTTCAGCTTGTACTATTAAATCTACTCCGGTTTTAAATAGTAATTTTAATGAAATTGACTTTACTATGGTACATAGATTTGAGGAAGTGAAATCATGTAAAAGATTTCTTCTTGGTATCATACCTATTCCCTCAGGACAGCCATCTATGATTAATGTTGCGAAAAAAGGTAACTTATCGAAGATTCATGTCATAGATTATGAACTAGGCATTTCTATAATACCTCCAGGAATAAAATCTTGTATTATTGCATATGGTGATAAGTAAGCATAATAGCTTATAGATAAGTATCATTTAATAGATAGCGATAATTTCGTAATTCACCTCATTACCGTAATATTTGCAAATAATATAGACGAAGTATGTTTAACTATTCTTGTCTATAACAACATTTGTGCCTGCTCATAATAATAAAATAATATAAAAGCAGAAAAACTAGTTGTAGGAAATATTTATAGATTAAGGCTTATCTAACAAGAAAATTATCTAACAACAGTGAAATTTATTTATTAAAAGTTAGAGCAACAAATATAAAATACCCACCTAGGTCTATGCTAACAATAAAATGCGTGTAATCTATAGAGAAATATATATAGTCTTGCAAAAGAGCTTATTTGCCACGCAAATAGCCACTACAAGTGTTTTATCTAGCGCGCAAGCTTTATATCTAACAGTAATATTTATATGGGTGAATGCCCAATTCTAAGTCTGCATAGCTGTTAATATCTGCAGATTAAACATGTAAGATTAAAAACCTGAATAACTAAAATTCAGTAATTGTAAGGTGATTAAATTTTAATGCTAAATTAGTAACAATCACAGAGATACAACTTTTATCTAGCACTTATTTATATAAAAGATAATTGTAATAATATATTAGCTATTTTAGTTTTATAAAATCTGTATAATTTCGCAACCAAATATTAGGCAGTGAATAATAATCTATAATATTGTTAATTTTATTAATCGCTTCGTCAATATCATCATTTAATACCACATATTTATACTCGTTATAATGTCTTACTTCTTCACACAAGAAGGCTTTACTAGTTTTTTATCCAGCTACCTAGAAGTAAAACTTCTATAGCTATTATATATGAATTAATATTAATTTTCAGTCTGTATTACAATTAATATCTAAAATTCAGTAATTGTAAGGTGATCAAATTTTAATGCTAAATTAGCAATAATCGCAAAAATACAGCTTTTATCTAGCACTTATTTATATAAAAGATAATTGTAATAATATAATAGCTATTTTAGGTTCTCTTTTATAAAATCTGTATAATTTCGTGGCCGAACATTACGCAGTGAATAATAATCTATAACATTTTTAATTTTACTAACCGCTTCGTTAATATCATCATTTAATACCACATATTTATACTCGTCATAATGGCTTATTTCTGATTTTGCTTTAGTCATCCTATCGTTAATAATATCTACACTATCTAAACTTCTTGACTCTAGCCTTTCTCTTAAAGCTTGCATTGATGGTGGTAAAATAAATATAGAGACTACATGAAATTCTTTATGTTTAGCTATCTCTCTTGCACCTTGCCAATCAATATCAAAGATTACATTGGTACCTTTGCTAATATTATCTACTACGAATTTTTTAGGCGTGCCATAATAATTACCAAATACTTCTGCATCCTCGAGCATTGAATCATCTCTTACCAACTTATCATATGATGTTTTATCAATAAAAAAATAATCTTTGCCATCTACTTCACCAGCTCTTTTTTTTCGTGTGGTCACAGAAACTGATAATTCTATATTATCATATAATTCTAATAATTTTCTTGTAATTGTGGTTTTTCCAGCTCCAGATGGAGAAGAAATTATAATCATGGTACCAGGAAAGCGATCCTCTGCTTCTATATATTTTGACATCTTAATAATTCATTTGTACAAGATATAATCTATTTAACAGAAAATTTACAACATCTTTTTAAAACAATGAAAAAAAATATTATCATTACTGGTGCATCAAGTGGTTTGGGCAAAGAATTGGCACTTAATTTTGCTAAAAAAAAAGCCAATTTACTCTTAATCGCAAGAAACAAATCTAGATTGAATGAGGTCGCAATATTAGCAACAAAATATGGGGCAAAAGTAATTAGTGAAATTTGTGATGTTTTTGATAAAGATAAATTACACAAAATTATATTAGATTTTGATAATAATTACCCAGTAGATCTAATCATTGCAAATGCAGGAGTTTCTGCTGGAACTAGTCAAGGATCAGAGAGCCTAGCACAATTTCATAACATCCTAAACATCAATATTTATGGCGTCATTAATAGCATTCACCCTTTATTAAGCAAATTTAAAGATAGAAAATCAGGACAAATAGCCTTAGTTTCATCCATGGCCGCTTTACATGCCCTACCATCAGCACCGGCATATAGCTGCTCTAAAATATGTGTAAAATATTATGGTGATGCTCTAAGGGCAGAGCTGAGAAAATATAATGTTAAGGTTAATATTATATTTCCCGGTTATATAAAAACAGCAATGACAGAAAAAAACAATTTTCCTATGCCATTATTAATGAATTGTGATAAAGCTGCTAGTAAAATTGTTAGAGGCCTAGAAAGTAACAATGCCTATATTATATTTCCAAAAGTAATATACCTTGTTATGAAGCTACTAAATATAGCACCTCTATATTTTCAGGATAAGGTTTTTGCAAACTTGCCAAAAAAATAGATTATCTTTTTGAGAATTGAAATGATTTTCTTGCTTTTTTACGGCCATATTTTTTACGCTCAACCACACGAGAGTCACGAGTAAGTAAACCAGCTTTTCTTAATATAGATCTGTAAGCTGTCTCATTAAATACAACTAAAGCCTTACTAATTGCATGCCTTATTGCTTGGGCTTGACCACTTGATCCACCACCTTTTACTGTACATAATATGTCATATTTTTGCTCTGTATCGGTAGCTTTAAATCCCTGACTGGCTATAGCTAAAGCGTCTTCATCTGAAAAATACTGACCAAACTTTTTACCATTAACTATAAAGGCACCTTTACCTTTTTTAAGCCATGCTCTTGCTATAGAGGTTTTTCTTTTTCCTGTTGCATAAGCTCTTCCTAAAGAATCTAGTTCGTTCTTTTTAGCAATTTTTACTTCTTTTGCTTCAGTTTCTTGTTTTTTTACTTCTAAATTAATCTCCATGGAAATTACCTGCTATTTTTGTTATTTAATTTACTTAAATCTATTAATTCTGGCTTTTGCGCTTCGTGAGCATGCTCAGCCCCCTTAAAAACATGAAGATTGCTTAACTGCTTTCTACCTAAAGGACCTCTTGGCAACATACCTTTAAGAGCTCTTCTAAACATTTTTGTAGAGTCTTTTTCTAAAAATTTCTTAGCTGTGATATCTTTGATTCCACCAGGATAACCAGTATGCCAATAATAAGTTTTATCATTTAACTTATTACCCTTTAGCTTAATTTTGTCTGAGTTTATTACTACAACATTGTCTCCACAATCTAAGAAAGGTGTGTAATCTACTTTATTTTTTCCTCTTAATATAGTAGCAATATGTGCTGCTGCTCTACCCAATACGATGTCTTGAACATCTATGAGATACCAATTTTTCTTAATATCTGATAGTTTATTTACAGATGTTTTAGCTAAACTTACTTTTATCTTAGGGGATTTTACCACTTCCTGTGATTCTGTTTGTTTTTCTATTTTATCTTTTTTTGGCTTTATCGCAGTTTCTGTTGCCATTTAAAATACTTTATTTAGTTTAATAGGAAGGGGAAATATAGTTGCATTATACTTAACTTGCAACCAAAAAAACATTTCTTTTAAAATTATTAGTTTTAATATCATACATTATGTTAAAGATTATATTATTCGCACCATTACTACTCTTAGTTGTTTCTTGCTCATCTGGAAATGGAGAAGACCTCAAAAGCCCATGTGTTGGCATAGAAAACAGCCCTTGCGGTCCAAGACAACCAGTTAATAAATGGCTGTTATAGGTTTAATTGGGGGTTCTTTTAACCCGGCTCACACCGGTCATATAGAAATCTCTAAAAACGCTTTCAAATCTCTTCGATTAGATGAAGTATGGTGGATAGTGTCACCACTTAATCCTTTAAAGAAAAATAGTGAGCTTAAAAACATTAATGAAAGAGTAGATTTTGCTAGGAAACTTAACAAACCTGATTTTATAAAAGTTAAACTTTTAGAAAATGCAGGTGAAAAAAGCTATAGCATTAATCTCATAAAGAAGCTGCTAAGTACATTTAAAGAACATAAATTTATTTGGTTAATGGGCGCTGATAATTTAGCCAACTTTAATCGATGGTATATGTATGAAGAAATTATCAACTTAATTAATATTGCGATTTTTCCAAGAAATGAAGATCTTGGGTTGCCTAATGTTTTTAATGAGCTATATAATGATAGTCAAATTAAATTCTCTGAAATAAACAAGCTAAGCAATATTAACCCTCCTGCTTGGTCTATTATTAAAATGCAAAAAATTAACATATCATCTACAGCAATTAGAAATGGAACACATAACCAATAATATAGATTTATTAGCTTTTCTCACCTTTATATTTAGCTGGGTTGGTTATTCAGGATATTTAAAAATCTTCAAAAAAAATAAAGATAACCTTTATGGTATCATGTTGGATTATCGCTTAAAATGGATGAAAGATTGCTTAAAAAGGGAAGATAAATCTGTAGATGCCACCACCTTAGGTAATTTAATGCGTTCTGTGTCTTTTTTTGCGTCCACCTCGATTTTAATTATTGCAGGTTTAATTCCTTTGCTAACTTATGGTGACAAAATTATTAATTTTGTGTCAGATATAACCTTTTTAGGTGGAAAGTCTGAGGTTGCATATGAATTAAAGATTTTATTACTAATTGTTATCTTTATATATTCCTTCTTTAAATATACCTGGGCTTTAAGGCAATATAACTACGCTTCTATTCTAATATTCACTCCTATTGATAGTCATGAAGATTATAATAACGCTGTAATCCGTAATGCTAAAATACTTGCAAATGCCGCTAGGCATTTTTCTATGGGTATAAGAAGTTATTATTTTGGTACTGTAGCTTTAAGTTGGTTTTTAAGTCCTTATCTTTTAATCTGTAGCTCAATTTTAGTTTTTCTCATTAATTATCGTAGAGAATACCTTTCTAAAGCTTTAGACATTATTTCAAACTAATAATGTTAGCTAAAGCACTATGCTAACCCCCTATCAATACAATTGAAACCTTGTAACTAACATAACCCTCAAGCTATATTAGGATTAGTACAAAGTTATCATAATCTTATAGATAAAGTACAAAATTTTCAAATATAAATAATAGGCATTTATCTAGCAATAAATGTAAACTTACTCTTTAATTTTTAAGCTACAAATGAAAGTTAAGCTTTTCTTTAAAGTCTGTTAATTATTACAACCAAGTAGCGCTGCTTAATTATTAGTAACTATTATACAAAATTTTTAATAAATCTAATATTAGGATAAGTACGAAATTATCATAACTTTGTAGATAAAGTACAAAGTTTTCGGATATAAATAATAGGCATTTATCTAGCAATAGATGTAAACTTACTGCTTGATTTTTAAAGCTAAAAATGAACGTTAAGCTTTATTTAGAACTTATTAGTTGTTAAAACTCAGTAGTTACTTAATTACAAAGTAACTATTATCCAAAGCTTCCTATAGATATAGCCGTAACTATAGTTAATCAGTGTAAGTTAAAAGAAGGTTTTTAAGATGTGATTTTTTATACATAACTGTAACAAAATCTCCTATTTTTAGCCTTGAAGCTACTTGCTTATCCTTCACTAAAACCCATGCATATTTACTAGAAATTCTATCTGTAATAACACCCACGCCAACTTCAACATTTTCTTCCTTAACGTCCCCTGTAATTGGGTTTTCATTTTCTTCTATAGTAAAAATCTTTACTTTTTGACCTAGCTTAATTGCAGAATCTTTGCCTAGAGAGATTTTAAATAACGTTTTATTACCTTTGGCTCTTTTTTCCAAAATATAGCCTTTTCTTAAATTAGAAAAAATGTTCTTTAAAATATGCTGATTCTTTTTTAAAGCTACCTCTCCTGCTTTTTGCACTAATTCTAAATCACTTTTTTTCATTGTAGAAGTATCAATTGTTGAATTAAATAACCAAGCTTTATTTACTACTGCATCCTCAGTCCTAATTTTTTTTCCTGAAATTGGAATTACTTCTGATAATTTAAGTGAAGGTAGCTCATATATTTTTAGATTTCCCGAAAAAGTAGCAGTATATTTATTTTTTGCAGGTGTTCTGTAGATACCCCCACTTTTAGGGTTGTAAGAAACTTTTTCTGCAATAAATTTATATTGATAATCCGCAATACTTACATCTCCAGATACCACATAGTCAGCTGATATAGGACCTGTGTAACTACCTGTTTCCTGCATTTCAGCTAAAGCTATTTCTTTTTCCAAATTTTTAAATGCTTTTCTGTCTTGCAATTTTACTAATTTACTTGCGCCAAGAAAATTTTCTACTGTAACTGCCATAGAGCTACCAAGATTCGCTTTTCTTGCTAATTCGCTATCCCTATTGTTAAAATTGGCTACCACCACACTTGGCTTATCTTTTTTGAATTTTTCTTCTGAAATAAATTCAGACTTTAAAATTGGCTGCTTAATGTAATTGTTAAAGTCTTTAATTTTGGGAGCACAATTAGCAAGAAAAGCTAAAGCTATTGTAGAGAGAAGTATTTTTTTCATATTATAAACCTAAGATATTATATATTTGCTCTGTGTTGATTTTTCTTTTTAACTTTGCTATTGCTGCGTTTATTGCTTCATTTGAGCTTATAGAAGAAGAAGCAGAAATTTCTATTTGATTGGAGGCTATTTGCTTACCAAATTTTTCTACTAACTTTAAATTTATTACTAACTTTACAACATGCGCTGAATATATTTCTTGATGTGTAGTTTCTGATGATATCATCAAAATAGCAACTTTATTATTATTTGGAGTTTCTGCAGCTTCTGAAGTGGATATTTTCAATTTATTTAATGAGGCAGATAACAAATCTGCTATTCTTTTATCTGATGGCTTTGCTGCTAGATTTACAATTAACTTACTTTTATTTGCTACTTGATCAGCTGTTATTTTTTGATATAATGTAGTTAAATTTGATAATCTTCTTCGGTCCTTAGTGATATTTCTAATTAAAGCTATTCTCGCTTCATTATCCTTTATTGGCTCAATTATTTCATTGTATAAAGATAACTGCTTTATTATAGATTTTCCCTTAAGAGCACTTAAAGAAGCCTCTATTTTAACTTGTCTTTTTGCTATTTTATCAGCGTAATTATTAACTAATTCCGCTTTATTTACACTTAACAATACATAAAATTGTTTATTATGCTCTGCTGTGTTTTCAATAAAGTAATTATTAAATTCGATCTCTTTTACTTTTGCTTTTACTCTTTGGTTAACATTATATGAAAATTCACTATTATCATTAACAACCGCTTCTTGCTTATAAGTTTGAAAAGATGAAGATATCTCGACCTTTAGTCTTTCTGACATATTATTTAAAGCAAATTTAGTCGCATCTTCCAAATTACTACCATAACCAATTCCATATAATTTTTGAGCATTGTTATTTACTGGAGTTAAGTACCAATCAGGCAAACTATATTCTTTAGGGGTGCAAGAAGAGAGTAAAAATAAAAAAAATAAGATCTGTTTCATTATATTAAAATTTTAGTGCCTTTTGTTTTAACATGCTATCCGCAATCACACATGCCGCCATAGCGCTAGCTACTGGTACGGCTCTTATACCTACACACGGGTCATGCCTTCCTTTAGTTATGATTGTAGTGGGTTGATTGTTAATATCCAGTGTTTTTCGCGGAGTTAAAATAGAACTTGTAGGCTTTACTGTAAATCTAAGCCTAATTTCTTGACCAGAGGAAATGCCACCTAAAATACCACCTGCATTATTATTATTAAAAACAACTTTGTTATTCGTGAAATCTATTTCATCTGCATTTTCTTCGCCCGACATTGCCGAAACTTCCGCACCCGTTCCAATTTCCACAGATTTAACTGCATTTATACTCATCATAGCTGAAGCTAACTTTGCATCTAACTTGTCATAAATAGGATCTCCAAGCCCAACATCAACACCATTTATTCTGATTTCAATTGTGGCACCTACCGAGCTGCCATTTTTTCTAACTTTAGCAAGATATTCTTCAAATTCTGTTAATCTATTTAGATCTGGTAGAAAAAAAGGATTAGAGATTATTTGACTATCATCCCACTCTGCTTTGTTTGCGGCTAAATTACCCATTTTAACTAATGCAGCTGAAATAGTGACTTTATTACCTAATATTTTCCTAGCTACCGCTCCTGCTGCAACTCGCATAGCAGTTTCTCTTGCCGAAGACCTACCACCACCACGATAATCTCTTATACCATATTTGTGATGATATGTGTAATCTGCATGACCTGGCCTGAACTTATCTTTTATCTCACTATAATCTTTTGAGCGCTGATCCTGATTGTAAATTATCAACGAAATTGGCGTGCCTGTGGTTTTACCTTCAAAAACTCCAGATAGAATCTCTACCTTATCTTCTTCTTGTCTTTGAGTTGTATATTTTGATTGACCTGGCTTTCTCAAATCTAAATAACCCTGGATATCACCTGCACTTAGCTCAATTAAAGGTGGAACCCCATCTATAACACAACCTATTGCCTTGCCATGGCTTTCACCCCAACTGGTAAATCTAAAAAAATCTCCGAAACTGTTACTTGCCATAAAAACTATATAAAAAGTTGAAATTAAAGAGTTTTTTGTAAAAATCAATTATTCTCTAAAACCACAACCAAACTATTAATAACATTTATGGAACATATTATTATTGGAATAGGCAGTAATGTTGGCAATAAACTGCATAATATAAAATTAGCCATAACCAAATTAACAAGAAAAAATATTGTTACTAATATCAAGATTTCCAATATCTACGAATCTAAAGCTTTATTACCAGAAAATGCGCCAGATGATTGGGATATTAACTTTTATAATTTAGCAATTTCTGGTTTGACTAATTACGAACCTGCAAATTTGTTAAAGCTAATTAAAAATATAGAACAAGAAGTAGGAAGAGTTAACAGAGGTGTATGGTCGCCAAGAGAAATAGACCTAGATATATTAGCTTATGGTAATAAAATAATTCAAACAGAGCAATTATCTATACCGCATAAAAGCTTTTTAGAACGACCTTTTACGTTGCTACCTGCAAGTGAAATATTACCAAATTGGCAATACCCGATAAAAGGGAATTTTTACAAAAAAACGCTAAAAGAAATTGTAAATTCAGGTAATATAAATCATAATATCTGCTGGAAAGTAAAAATATCTATAAAATTATGACAAAGATAGTTGGAATCATCAACCTTACGCCTGATTCATTCTCTGATGGTGGTAAATTTAATGACAAAGAAAAAGCATTAAAGCAAATCAAACAACTTATTGAGGATGGTGCTTCTGTTATTGATATTGGGGCAGAATCAACTAGGCCACATGCATCTTTAATTACGCAAAAAGAAGAATGGCAACGATTAAAGCAAGTTTTACCAGAGGCCATTGCGCTAATTCATGCAAATAACGCACAAGCAAGTATTGACACAAGATATGCCCATACTGCATTGGAAGCTGTTAAGCTTGGCATAGACATAATCAATGATGTTTCCGCTCTTTCAGACCCAGCAATGCTCGAAGTAATCCAAAACTCAGAAGCCAAAATTGTCTTAAATCATAACTTAGGCATACCCTCTGACCCTGAAGTTACTATTTCCGAACAGCTAGATGTGATTAATGAAGTAAAAAATTGGGCTAGTGAAAAGATTTCTTATTTAGTTAAAAATAATGTTAATAGAAAAAAAATTATTTTTGATATTGGTATTGGCTTTGGCAAAACCCCTAAACAATCTATCTTAATTTTAAGTCATTTAAATGAGTTTAACGAGCTTAATGTTCCTATTTTTGTTGGTCATTCGAGAAAATCTTTTTTAAATCAATTTGAACCCAAAAGTGAAATTGATAAAGATAGCTTAACCGCAGTATTCTCCGCTAAAATTGCTAATAATTGCGATTATATAAGGGTGCATAATGTTAAATTGAATAATTTTATGATAAAGAATTTTGCCACATAAATAAAACATCAACTTATCTATATCAAAATTTTGATGAGTTTTTTTAACTAATTTTCACCTCACTTTTATATAAATTATTAATATGCTTCAATAAAACAGCATATAAACTCTTTTCATGCGAAGTAAGTTACAGGACTCAACTCCTAACTCCAAATCTTTTATTCTGCGCTTCTCGGTAAGCTTGGGCTTTATTTTATAGCTCTCTGCTCTTAATATCGACATCTCACTTAATTCAAAAAGCTAAATTTATTTAAAGCTTCCATATTTTGCGTTACGGTGTAATTGTAAAAATACAAACTAATTATAGAATGCCTAGCCATGTTTCATGACTTTATATTAAGTGCAAATATTCAATTAGACTTTAGTGACTTTCTGGGCTAATGATCTATTCATAATATTTCATCATTTATGACTCTTTGAAATAATTTAAAAACTTTTCAGACTTTTTATTATCGCACCTATATCTAAACGCGTTTGTTAATTATGTGAGTTGATTAAAAAACCTTTAATAATTTTTTTAGAATCAATAAAATCATTATTTGCCACATCATCTTTTGAGATAACATATTTGATAATTATATTTTCTTCTATTTCTACTGACGAAATACGCGACTCTACCTCTTGTTTATAAGAACAAGAAGCTAATAATAAAGTCAATATTAAGGTTAATCTACGCTGCACTAATATTGATCAAGCTCATTATATAATTTGTCGAAACGCTCTTCTGCTTCTTTAACTTTATTGTTGCCCTCATGCTGGGGTAGTTGCTCAGAACATGAAAACAAAAATATACTAAAAAAAACTAGTTTAATCATCTAGCTCCTCTTCTAGTTCTTCATATAGGTTTTTAACTGCCTGCTCAGATTTACTAATTAAATCTCTTGATAAATTTGTCGCATTTAAAGCTTTACCATAAGCATCTAAACTATCTTCAAAATGATCCCTTATCATGTCATTATCTATGACCATGTGAACATATAAAGATCCGTCCGTTTTATCTCGGTATAAATTAATTCTTCTTGTTCCCCTAAGTGGTACTTGCTTAACTAAATTTTTAGTAACTTGTGAAAAAACATTTTCAACCTCTTCTACTTCTGAAATTCTTGCAGCTCTTATAGCATCTTTGGTCATGCGCGACACTTCTGTTTCTATTTGCGCCGCTATGTTTGCCCTAGCGTCCGATTCTGCTTGAGGAATCTGGAATTGTAAACCTCCACGGCTTTTAGGCGCCATACCAACGGCTGCTATCTTACCTTCCACATAAGGACTTAGCACCCAATTTGGTAACTCTAAACCAGACTCTTCTTGTTTAGTTGGTTTATGTGCACAATTGGCCAAAGTTAAAAAAAGTGATAAATATATTATTAAGGTTTTTTTCATGGTTACAGCTGTTATTTTATTATTTCATTATTTTAAGTTCGAGTTTAAAAGTCAATTAATAATATACACTCTTCACTAGATAAGCTAATTTCATAATAGGCAGCTAGCAAAACTGTATCGCTATGCTCATTTGTATCGCCTAGAGAATCACACTCAGTACCTGATATATTTCCAGCTGTTGTGCCATGATAACCATTTACATCATGATAATAATTATAAGCTTTTATTCTTCCCGCTCTTGGTTTTCCATCGTCAATTTTTAGATCTATATTATAAGCAATCATCGGGCTCATTACTTTATTACTTGCTATATCTATTTCTGCACTTGGTCTTGCCAATACAAATAAATTGCTATTTCTTAAATTATTAGAGTAAAATTGCCCATCAGTCATCAAATATGCAAAAGCAGGAAAATATATTGCACCACTAATTGCTTTAGAATTATACGAATTTGTTTCATCCGCATATGGTGAAGTTATATTTATAGTGCCAGAAAGAGACTGATCTAGTAAACCTGCCCGCTCTAAATGTTGCCAGAATCTATATGATTCTACATAGCCGGAGTCATATGATGAGAAGCCTATATTACCATTACCATTACCATTACAGCCAGTTGGCGCAGCACTATCTATGCCACAGTCAGAAAAATATTTATAAGCATTACTCATATCGCCGGGTAAAGCTAAGTTATAAGCCACTTTAAACTCTTCTACATATGATCTTAATTTGGAAATCTCCATCAAGACTCCTTTGGCTTTTGCTTGAGCTATAATTGAACTACTTTTCATTACAGCTGCTATTAACATTGCAATGATAATTAGCACCATGGATAATTCTATTAAGGTAAATGCTTTACTATTATTCATTAAAATAGAACTAAGTCATATTTACAAAAATGCAAGATTATATTACTTACTGTTAAACGTGCTTGACAAACACCATATAAGTTTTTATAAAAAGCTTACCCTAAATGGGTCTGTAGCTCAGTGGTTAGAGCGCACGCCTGATAAGCGTGAGGTCGGTAGTTCAACTCTACCCAGACCCACCAGTTATTTCCTTATAACTAAATAATTAATATGAACGCAGAATTACAACATTTAATTTCTGAAACACAAAAGTCATTAAACCTTCTTAAAGACTGTCTTTGACCCTGATAACCTAGCTTTAGAACTTGCCCAGTTAGAAGAGCAAACACAAGATCCAGAATTATGGCAAGATCAAGAGCGTGCCAAAAAAATTCTTAGTCAAAAAGAAATTGTGAGCAAAAAATATCAATCTTACATGAATTTAGCTCAAGAATTTAACGATCATAAAGAATTTCTAAAATTAGCTGATGCAGAGAATGATCAAAATGCACTAAACGAGATAAATGATGAATTAAAATCTTTAGCTAAGCAAATTAACCTACTAAAAGTAAATGTCTTATTTTCAGGTAAAGCTGATCAAAATTACTGTTTTGTTGAGATTCACCCAGGCGCTGGAGGCACTGAAAGCCACGATTGGGCAGAAATGCTACTTAGAATGTATATCCGCTGGGCAGAGCAGCAACGCTTTCCTTGTGAAATATTAGATGAATTAAAGGGTGATGAAGCTGGAATAAAATCTGTAACTTTATTAATTAAGGGTATCAACGCTTATGGCTGGCTAAAACATGAAGCAGGTGTGCATCGCTTAGTTAGAATTTCACCTTTTAACTCTGGGGGTAAAAGAATGACTAGCTTTGCTAGCGTATGGTGCTATCCAAAGATAGACGATACTATTAATATTGAAATTTTAGATAAGGATTTGCGCATTGATACTTACAGAGCATCAGGAGCTGGTGGCCAACATGTTAATAAAACTGATTCAGCGATTAGAATAACTCATTTGCCTACAAATATAGCTGTGCAATGTCAAAATAGTAGATCACAACATAAAAATCGCGAAGAAGCTTTTAAAATGCTAAAATCAAGACTATATGAGCTTGAAATGCGCAAAAAACAAGATGCAGAAGATAATTTAAATGCAAGCAAAACAGAGATAGGCTGGGGCAACCAAATTAGATCATATGTAATGCAGCCATATCAAATGGTCAAAGATATAAGAACTGGCTTTGAAAGCTCTGATATCACAAATATCCTAAATGGTAATTTAACAGAAATGCTTACTCAGATCGTGAGTTATTTTGCTGCAGCGAACTCACCGCGAAATAAATAAAATAAATATTTATGGCAAGCATAATTATTGAGCCATAATTATTATTAGATATTAACCTAGATGACCACAGACTAAATGCATCCAAAGCTTTTAACACCAAGCCAGGCAACATTGCTGCTAAAGTTAAGGCAAAAACTTTTTTACTGGGTAATTTAATTTTTCTGCGATTTAATAATGATGAAGTGATTAAACTTAAGATAAAAATTTCAATCATTTTTAATATTATTGCCGCTATAAGCGCTAAAGGCAAAAGTGAAAATAAAACATTACTACCAAGGTAATTAATATAACTTTCCGACCATTTAATCAGCTTTTCACCATTTATAGTAAAATTATCCTGAGGATATTCCTGAAAATTTGTATTATTGCCTAATTTATCTAAAGGAATATTTCCAAGTTCAAATGAATTTAACAAAATGGAGATCATCTCCATATTATCAAAATATAAGCCAGATTTAGAAAATAAAATGATTGAATTAGTCCCAATTAGGGAATTTTCCTGTTCATTAAATGTAAGTAGAGTCTTGTCAAGGAAACTAACATCTAGTTCATAAGGTATATTTATGTTATCTTCATTGGATAATTCTCTATTATTTATATAAATCTCTGGAACTTCTGCTAAATTATCACCTAGCTCGCTTAATTTACTACTTTGGGTAGTTGCAAAAGCAAATGTTGTAAATTTATTATAAATTATTAAAGAAGGAACTAAATAGGTAACAAACAAAATGAAGACTAATAAGTTAACACCAATGTTATTTTGCTGATATGCTACATTATTATAAAAACCCTTATCATAAAAGGACCTATAAATCCTAACAAAATAATTGAGACTATTCTTTTTAGTCAATTTTCAACTAATTATTTAATTATTATTCTTTCACAATTGATAAATCTGGCGCATCTATCGCCTTCATACCAACTACATGAAAACCAGAATCAACATAAATTATCTCACCAGTAACACCACTAGATAAATCACTAACTAAATATAAACCACTGCGACCTACATCAGCAATAGAAACATTTCTTCTAAGTGGTGAATTATACTCATTCCATTTTAGCATATATCTGAAATCACCAATACCTGCTGCTGCCAAAGTTCTTAATGGTCCTGCTGAGATTGCATTTACCCTAATACCATCCTTGCCTAAATCAGCGGCTAAATATCTAACACTCGCCTCTAACGCTGCCTTAGCTACTCCCATTACATTATAATGAGGCATTACCTTTTCAGCTCCATAGTAACTTAAAGTTAATAAACTACCTCCTGGTGCCATCATTTCAGACGCTCTTTTTGAAATTGCCGTAAAAGAATAACAAGAAATATTCATGGTCATGGCAAAGTTCTTTGCGCTTGTATCTACATAGCGGCCCTTTAATTCGTTCTTATCTGAATATGCTATAGCGTGCACTACAAAATCTAACTCTCCCCACTCTTCTTTAAGCACAGCGAATAATTTATCTATGGATTCTTCGCTAGTTACATCACATTCTAATACTAACTTAGAACCAACTGAACTAGCTAAAGGCTTAACTCTTTTTTCTAATACTTCACCTTGATAAGAGAAAGCTAGCTCTGCTCCTTGTGCACTTGCTTGTTTTGCAATACCCCAAGCAATTGACTTGTCGTTAGCAACGCCCATAATGAGACCTTTTTTACCTTTTAATAAATCTCCTTGAAAAATTTTATCGTCAACCATTATAACCTGCTTAATTGTTTTTAACTAAATTATGCCATAACCCATCATTACTTCTACAAGAAATTGATGAAAATGACAATATATCAGACATATACTCTATGTCTTGATAATATTCTCTGCAATATGTATTATACTCCACTATTTTAAAAGTCTCTTTTAAGCTTATTTTACTCACGAAAGATTTATCACTTGAGACAAAGTCATATTCTCTGCCATCATATTCGTGCTCTAATATTTTTTGCAAATATTCATTATATTCCATTGTAATATCACCCGCAATTAAGCCATTATACAAAGCTCCTATATTACTACCTATTGGCTCAATTTCGAACAGAGGTTTTACCTCATCAGCATTGCCAATGGCATCATTTTCACTTATCACTACATTTTTATTGTTAGATTCATTTTTATTATATACACCGACATTGCAGGACGCTAATAATAATGATGTGATAAATAAACTTAATATTATAATTATTTTCATAAATCTACTTTTTGCACTTTAGATGTAACATAATTTTTGCTAATTATCACTATTTAGCAAGAAAAAAATTTGATCTTTTATATATTTTTACAAAAAATTTAGTTAAAACTCCAATTATTGCAATAGCTGGTATTGCAAATAAAATTCCTAAAAAGCCAAATAATGCTGCGCCAGATAGTAAAGAGAAAATAATTAATACAGGATGTATACCTATTTTATCACCCACAAATTTAGGCGTAACAAAGTTTCCTTCAACGAATTGTCCTATTACAAAAATCAGCAACACTCCTAAAATCTGCACATAGCTATCAAATTGGAATATTGCCACAGCAATTCCTATAGCCATACCTATTACAACACCAAAATATGGAATAAAAGAAAAAATCCCAGTGAGAAAGCCAATTAAGAAGCCATGATTCAAACCAATTAGTGATAGAAAAAATGCATAAAATATCCCCAGCAACAAACACACATTAGTTTGCCCCCTAATATAAGCTGACAGGACCTGATCTACAGCTCTAAAATTCTGCAAAATATCTTTTTTGAATTTTTTAGGCATTAATTTACTTAAAGCTAAAAGCATCAAATCCCAATCTCTAAGCAAGTAGAATGTAACTATTGGTGTGATTACTAACAATGAGAATAAATTAATGAAGGCAATAGATGAGTAAATTATATTTGCTAAAATAGCTTGAGAAACATTCAAACTATATTCTGTTATTTTAGCTAAAAAATTAATATTATCTGCATCTCCAGAGTGACCTATTCTTTCATAAAAAATATTGATATATGGTGTAGCAAAAATTTCAAACTTCTTAATGTAATTAGGCACATTTATAGCAAAGGCCTTAGCCTCAGCATATAAGATAGGGCCTAAAAAATAACCAAGCATGCCAATTGCAAGAATGAAAGACATTAAAATAATGATTGTTGCGCTAGTTCTTGAAAAGCCTTTTTGTTCTAATTTATCTGCTGCTGGATCTAAAAAGTAAGCTAAAATTATACCAGTTACAAAAGGTAGCAAAATACTGCTTACTGAGCCCAAAAACGCAAGACAAGTAAATAATACTAAAAGGGTACAAAATAGTTTAAGCAAATAATTCATAATTAACGACTTTCGATAATAACATAATTTTGCTCTCTGGAAATTTTAAAACCTAAATCCTTCATCAATTCAAAAATCTCTATAGGCTTCTCAATAAAGTCAACTGAAACCTTTGCATATCTGGATGAAAAAGAATGCATTTCTAAGGTTTTTACCAAACTAAGCTCTTCAATAGATTTTTGTATTTCAAGCAATTCAGCCAAATCACTAAATTTGATAATAAAATCCTGCTTATTCGCGTTTTCTGTCACATTATTGTAATTCATCCACTCTACTTCCATATGACTAACTACTGCTTTGACTAGACCATCTAAATGTAGGTTTACTCCCTCTTTTTTGTCCGAATCAACAGATTTGATAAGATTTCTATTAGACCCTTGCTCTAGATCTTTGTAATATAGATTAAGCTTAGTGTTGTCATCTATGTTATTATATAGATATTCCACTTCTGCAACTATAATTCTATCTACATTATACTCTAATTTAAGCTGCTGTAATTTTTCGCTACTTATATTTCCTATGTTTGCAACCCTAAAATTGCTCATATCACTTAAATCACCTGACAATAATTTAAAGTCTATCATGCTGCTTTTGTCAGCTCTTAGCCAACTATCAAACCAGAAATTACTTCTTTGCCATAATTTATACATACCATTTTCGTTAAAAACAGGTATTATAACGGCAGATAACATCTCTATTCTTTTATTAAGCAAATTATTATTAATAAAAAACTGAGTTTGTTCTAGCTGAAAACTTACATCTATGACTGCTGTGTATCTTTTATCTGTTATAACTTCATCTTTGAACTCTATTGCTTCAACTAAAGAAGATATTTGTTCTTCTGAAAATTCTTCCGTTATTGTATCCGCAAATATTCTTGCTGTTAAAATATCAAAAGCTTTTTTGTGCGCATATATAATAGCATTTTTTCTGGCTAGCTCAGCCGTCTCAGAAACCTCATCAACCTTGATGTCATTAACCAAAAATTTATTAGATAAATCCTCCCCACTCTCAGCATAAGATAGATTATGCAAAGATATAAAAACACTTAAAATACAAATAATTTTTTTTAACATCCGTCCTTACTAAAAACTTTTTTTAAAAACTCAGGTAATCTAATTGGCCTGAATTTTTTATTTATCACAACTAGCTTTATCTTTATATTACACAATTTTGTATTTTCCAAATATATATTTTGTTCCAACATAATTGTTGCAGCTTTAACATCTATTACTTCTGTTTCTATTCTTAAGAAATCATCTAGTTTTGCTGGTCTTAACAGTTCTAAAGCCGCACTTCTTACTACAAATAAAACATCATGCTTTGTTGCTAGCACTTCTTGATTGATAGCATAGCTTCGCAATAATTCAGTTCTAGCTCTTTCCGCGAACTTTAGATAATTAGCATAATATACTACCCCCCCTGCATCTGTATCTTCGTAATATATCCTACAATTAAAATTATGCGTCATTATATTAGTTTAAACTCTTAGTTATTATTTGTGGCTTGAACCACATTCAAATGCTGATATGATTTACTTGTTAAAACTCTCCCTCTTGGAGTCTTACCTATAAAACCTTGCTGCAACAAATAAGGCTCTATAGTTTCTTCTACTGTGTCTTTTTGCTCTGACAAACCAGCTGCAATAGTATCAATACCAACTGGACCTCCCTGGTAATGATCATACATGTAGAGCAAATATTTCCGGTCAATCGCATCCAAGCCACAATTATCTACCTCTAGAGAATCTAGTGCAATATTTGCAATTCTTTTCTCTATTATTTCTTCATTCTCATATAAAGCAAAGTCCCGTACTCTTTTTAAAATTCTAAGCGCTATTCTAGGAGTTCCGCGAGAACGCTGAGCAATCTCTCTAGCACCCTCACTATTAATCTTAATCTGTAAAATTTTAGCTCCCCTAAAAATCACCTCTTCTAATTCAGCTATATCATAGAAATTTAATCTAAGCGGTATACCAAAACGATCTCTTAAGGGATTGGAAATTAAACCCATCCTAGTAGTTGCCCCTATCAGAGTAAAATGAGGCAAATCTATTCTTACAGTTCGTGCAGCAGGACCCTCTCCAATGATAATATCTAATTTGAAGTCTTCCATA
>JABIRX010000061.1 GCA_018667735.1 Alphaproteobacteria bacterium
ATTTCTCCTAATCCTTTAAAACGCTGTATATTAAGGCCTTTCTTAGCATATAAATTAACTGCATCTAGCAAATCACTTGGTAAATTAACCACCTTTAACTTATCTTTAAATATATATTGCGCTCTAGCCTTAAAGAGATCCGCATAATTTTCCATTATTTTAGCAATTTCTTTAGCTTCCACTGAGCAAATCATATCATTTGTAATATTTATTCTTTCAGTTACTCCTCTTGATATCTTTTTTATGGTTAAGCCAGCATCTGTAATTTCACTTTCCCATTTAGTGCCATATTCGTCACTAAGAAACTTATTTAAGCTATTAGATATATTTTTATTCATATTCTCATCTAGCTCACCTGAAAAACAAGCATTAACTGCCAAAATCTCTAAAATATCCACGCTAATGTGAGCGGATAATTTATTGAGTAATTTAGCAAATTTAAATAATTCTCTAATTAAATTGCCTAATGGAATCGCTGTTAATTCTTCTTGATCGGCTATAACTAATTTAGCCTCAGTAACAGAGTTGTTGATTAAATATTCTTGCAAAGCTTTATCATCTTTCAGATATACTTCACTTTGACCTTTTTTCACTTTATATAAAGGAGGTTGAGCTATATATAAATGACCCGCCGCTATAATCTCAGGCATTTGGCGATAAAAGAAGGTTAGTAGTAAAGTTCTGATATGAGAACCATCTACATCCGCATCCGTCATGATAACTATTTTATGATAACGTAATTTCTCTAATGAAAAATCTTGATGTCCTATACTTGTGCCAAGAGCGCTAATTAAAGTTCCTATTTCTTGTGAGGCAAGCATTTTATCAAATCTAGCTTTCTCTACATTTAATATTTTACCTCTAAGTGGTAATATAGCTTGCGTCTTTCTTGATCTTGCCTGTTTGGCAGAACCACCCGCAGAATCTCCCTCAACTATAAAAATCTCTGATAAAGATGGGTCTTTCTCTTGGCAGTCAGCTAATTTTCCTGGTAAGCTTGATATTTCTAGAGCCCCCTTCCTTCTGGTTAAATCTCTAGCTTTACGCGCTGCCTCCCTAGCATTTGCCGCTTCTGAAATTTTAGTTAAGATTGTTTTCGCTTCCTTAGGATGTTCTTCAAACCATTTGTTTAGCTTTTCATAAACCACTGATTCAACTACTGGTCTTACTTCTGAACTAACTAATTTATCTTTTGTTTGTGACGAGAATTTAGGATCAGGAACTTTAACTGAAATAACACTAGTCATTCCCTCCCTGATATCGTCACCAGTTATTGAAATTTTATCTTTTTTACTCGATGCTTTTGCGATGTAATTGTTAACTGATCTTGTTAACGCAGCTTTAAATCCAGATAAATGTGCTCCTCCATCATTTTGCTTGATATTATTAGTAAAACAAAAACATGTCTCATGATAACTATCATTCCATTCTAGCGCTATATCTACAACAATATCATTAGCTTCACCATTAACACAAACTATAGGAGTCAACGCATGTTTTGCCTTATCTACATATGCCACATAAGCTTTAATTCCACCTTCGTAATGAAACAAATCTCTTTTTTCAGTGTCTCCCCTTTTATCTGCTAAGTTAATTTTTACTCCAGAGTTTAGAAAAGCTAATTCTCTTATTCTACGCTCTAATGTTTCATAGTTAAATTTTATAAAAGCAAAAGTTTCTTCAGAAGGAAAAAATGTTACCTCCGTGCCTTTGCGGCCATTAGAATCCCCTACTACTTCTATATGCTTTACCGTTAGACCATCTTCAAATCTAGCATAATATTCTTTACCACCTTTCCATATTCTTAGCTCCAAATATTTTGACAAAGCATTTACAACAGACACACCAACTCCGTGTAATCCACCAGAAACTTTATATGAGTTTTTGTCAAATTTACCACCAGCATGCAATTGAGTCATAATTACCTCAGCAGCTGAGACTCCTTCTTCCTTATGAATGTCTACTGGTATTCCCCTACCATTATCATTAACAGTCACACTGCCATTAGAATTGATAATTACATTAACATCATCACAATGACCAGCCAAAGATTCGTCAATCGCATTATCTAAAACTTCATATACCATATGATGCAAACCAGAACCATCATCTGTATCGCCTATGTACATACCTGGTCGTTTTTTTACAGCCTCCAAGCCTTTTAGAACTTTTATTGATGAAGCTTGGTAATTATCTTGATTTATCTCTTGATCATTATTTTGATTTTCTGTCATTTGCTAATATAGATATGTAATAATTTACTTTAATATATGCTAAAAATAGCAATTACTTGACTTATAAGCAAGTTTATAATTTACAAAAACCTTAAGTTTTTTTATCAATTTCAACTTGCTTGTTAGCAAGCATTTTATTAATGGCATCATAAGCACTTTCTAGCTCTGCTGGGTAAAAACTTCTCACTACTAGTGAAGTTCCTAATTTTTCATTTCTAATGTAAGGATAGCTACCTATTTCAACTTTTGGGTTATGGTCTTGAATTTTAGCTAATTCTAGAGCTATATTGCCCTCAGATATGAAAGCTGATACCATCTTGCTTTTCATTTTAGAACCTCCTTCTAGATGCTCTTTTGTAGCTAAAAACATAGATTGCATAATTTTAGGCACACCCGCCATAACAAAAACATTTCCTATTTTAAAACCAGGTGCTGAACTAACAGGGTTATTTAACAAAGAGGCCCCCTCTGGAATGTCAGCCATTTTTAGTCTTGCTTCATTAATTTGCTCCATAGAATAATGATCACGAAGCAATTGTTCAGCTACTTTATCTCGGTATAAATTAACCTTAAATGCTTTAGCAATAGCAAGAGCGGTTATGTCGTCATGTGTTGGTCCAATTCCGCCGCTAGTAAAAACATAGTCATATTTTACGCGTAATTCATTTACACTTTTGATAATGTCTGACTCTATATCTTTAACTATTTTAGCTTCCATCAAGTTAATTCCCATATCAGTAAGCTGACATGCTATAAAGTTAAGATTCAGATCTTTCGTTCTTCCACTTAGAATTTCGTTACCTATGATAATAAATGCTGCTGACTTCTTGATAATTGACATATTAAAACTATAATTAAACCTTAATTAATATATAATATAATTTTTATGTCCATCATAATACATAAAGAGGTAGATTTTGCTAAAATGCGATTAGCAGGAACCCTAGCTGCAAGAACTTTAGATCATATTACGCCTTTTGTTAAAACTGGCGTTACTACTGACAAATTAAACGAAATTTGCCACAATTATATTGAACAAAACAAGGCTATAGCTGCACCACTTAATTACAAAGGTTTTCCAAAATCTATATGTACTTCCGTAAACCATGTCATTTGCCATGGTATACCTAGTTCTAAAAAGTTAAAAGATGGCGATATTATCAATATTGATGTTACCGTAATTTTAGATGGTTGGCATGGTGATACCAGTCGAATGTTTTTTGTTGGTGAACCATCAATTAAAGCAAAGCGCTTAGTAGATGTTACTTACAAGGCAATGATGCTTGGGATAAAGGCGGTAAAGCCTGGTGCAACCACTGGAGATATTGGTTTTGCTATTCAAAATTATGCAGAAAATGAAGGTTTTTCTGTAGTAAGAGATTATTGTGGGCATGGTATCGGTCGAGACTTTCATACTAGTCCTAACATCATGCATTTTGGTAATAAGGGTGAAGGAATAGAACTTAAAGAAGGCATGTTTTTTACTATTGAACCAATGATAAATGCTGGAAAATATGAAACTAAACTATTAAATGATGATTGGACTGTGGTAACTAGAGATAGATCTTTATCCGCACAATTTGAACATAGTTTAGCCGTAACTAAAAATGGTTATGAAATTTTTACCAAATCAGAGCTAGGCCATACTAACCCTCCTTATAAAAATGCTTAATTAGCAAAATAATCAATCGCGGCAAAACCAGAAATATTAAGCTTACCTAATAAAGACATATTCTTGTTATTAATACCGCCAAGAGCAATTATTTTAATATTTAAGAATCTAGTTTGATAATTAAAACGAGTGCGTCCCAGATAAAAATCATTTTTATGAGTTGTGGTTTCAAAGATGGGTGAATATAAAATATAATCATCCCCCCTACTTAGAGCAAATTGCGCTGCTCTTTGGTTGTGGCATGAAATGATCGTTGTAAATTTTTTTTGCAATTTAAATCTTGGCTTAGCAATGTCCTGCTCTTTGAATGAAATACCATCAGCTTTTAACATATAAGCTAAACTTTGCTCTTGTACAAAAAAATGAATTTTTTGCAAAAAGCATAATTTTCTTAATTCTTTTAATTTAGACAAACTAATATTATGATTGGATCGAAGAATAAATATAGAATTTTTATCTAACTTTTTAATCGCTTTTAAGGGATCTTTTAATTTCTCCTTATCGCTTAATAGAACTTTACCTGAAAAATTTTTGAGCATGAATTTAGTCACAAAAAACTTAAAACATATAACAAATGAGCTTGAGATACAAGCAAAAGAATGGCAGCAAAAAATACCTAAAATTTTAGCAGTTAGCAAGAGACAAGATATTGAGTTAGTTAAACAAGCTTTAAATGCAGGTCATAGAGATTTTGGAGAAAATATTCTTCAGGAAGCTCAAAAAAAATGGCCTTTGCTCAGAGCAGAATTTCCCGATGTGAAATTACACTTAATTGGCCATTTACAGAGCAATAAAGTTAAAGATGCTCTAGCATTATTTGATATAATTGAAACTATTGATAGTGAAAAATTAGCAAAAGTAATTGCAAAAAACTATCAAAAAGAAATACATAATACAGAGTTTCTAATTCAAGTAAATATAGGTGCAGAAGAGCAAAAATATGGTATTGCCATCAATGAAACTGATGATTTTATCAATTATTTTTGCCATGAGCTTAAATTACCCTTAAAAGGCTTAATGTGCATACCACCCTATCAAGAAAACCCTTCTTTATATTTTGCCTTTATGCATAAAATTGCCCGCCGCAATAATATTAATTACATTAGCCAAGGAATGAGCTCTGACTACTTAAAAGCTCTTCAAGTTGGTACTAGCGAGATTCGCGTTGGCTCAGCATTATTTGGTGCAAGAAAATATTAATTATACAAAATTAGATAAAATACTGGAAAAGCAGTAATTTATTTTTATAATAGCAAAAAAAATCTAGACATATGAAACAAGAAAATAAGCAAAATCTACATAGCAAAGAAATAATTGCAAATCATGGCTTAACTGAAGCAGAATATTTAAAAATAATTGATATTCTAGGGCGTGAACCAAATATCACAGAATTAGGTATTTTCTCAGTTATGTGGAGCGAACATTGTTCATATAAATCGACAAGATTACATTTAGCAAAATTGCATACAAAAGAAGATTGGGTAATTTGTGGACCAGGAGAAAATGCGGGAATTATTGATATTGATGATAATGATGCAATAATATTTAAGATGGAAAGTCATAATCACCCCTCATATATAGAGCCTTATCAGGGAGCAGCAACTGGTGTTGGAGGAATTCTAAGAGATGTATTTACTATGGGTGCAAGACCTATAGCTATTCTAGATTCACTTCGCTTTGGACAATTAGATCATCCTAAAACTAAACATCTTCTAAGTGGTGTTACAGCTGGAATTTCTGGCTATGGTAACTGTGTTGGTGTACCTAATATCTCTGGAGACACTATATTTGATAAATCTTATAATGGTAATATTTTAGTTAATGCAATGTGTGTTGGCCACGCTAAACAGGATAAGATTTTTTACTCAGCTGCATCAGATACTAACTCCAAAGTTATGTATGTGGGCGCTAAAACTGGAAGAGACGGAATTCATGGCGCTACTATGGCCTCACAAGAATTTGCAGAAGGAAGTGAAGAAAAAAGACCTACTGTGCAAGTTGGTGATCCATTTAAAGAAAAGCTTTTAATAGAAGCATGTTTAGAATTAATGCAAGAAGATGCAATTATTGCAATCCAAGATATGGGTGCGGCAGGCTTAACTTCTTCATCCTTAGAAATGTCTGGTAAGGGTGGTGTAGGTATTGAAATTGATTTAGATAAAGTGCCACAAAGAGAAACAAATATGAGTGCTTACGAAATAATGCTTTCAGAAAGCCAAGAAAGAATGTTAATGGTTATTAAACCAGAAAAAGAAGATTTAGCAAAGAGGATTTTTACAAAATGGGAATTAGACTGCGCAACTATTGGTGAAATTACAAACAGTAAGAACCTGGTCTTAAAGCAACATGGTGAGATAAAAGCGGATATTCCCGTAGCACCTTTATCTGAGGAAGCACCAAAATATGACCGTCCTTGGACAGAACCAAAAATAAAACCTAAATATCTATATGAACATAATAAAGATCATGATATTTTTACAGCATTAGAGAAAATTATTTCTTCACCAGATATTGCAAATAAAAAAGAAATTTATGAGCAATATGATTGTGGCGTGATGAATGATACTTTAAAGTCACAAAATATTGGATCTGGAATTGTTAAAATACATGAAAGTAATAAAGCAATTGCAGCAACAACTGATTGTACCCCAAGATATGTTTTTGCCAATCCTTACATTGGAGCAATGCAGGCAGTAGTAGAAAGTTATAGAAATTTAATAATAGTTGGAGCTAAACCTTTGGCCATTACTAATTGTTTAAATTTTGGAAACCCTGAAAGAAAAGATATAATGGGTCAAATAGTGAAATCTATTGAAGGAATTAGAGATGCTGGAAAAGCATTAAATTATCCTGTTGTGTCAGGTAATGTGTCACTTTATAATGAAACAAATGGAGAAGCTATAAAACCATGTCCAAATATTGGTGGTGTTGGCTTAATTAGAAACATAAATAATATTCCTCTAAATTATTTTAGCGAAGAAGATTATAATATTTATGTTGTTGGAGAAACAAAAGCAGAGTTAGGAGCGTCATTATTTCAAAGGGAATATCTAAATATTGAAACAGGAGATTGTCCTGATTTAGATTTAACTGAGGAGAAATTACATGCTGATTTTATTTTAGAGTTGATTAATAATAATATTGTTAAAAATGTTAATGATATTGCAGATGGTGGAATTTTAACAACTTTAACGAAGATGAGTTTCACAAAAGATATTGGTTTCAAAGTAACAAACCCTAATTCTAACAAACTATCTAATATAGAATATTTCTTTTCAGAAACTCAAGCTCGTTATATTGTGGCCCTACCTACATCGAATGAAACTGAATTAACTAATCTAGCAAATAAATCTAATATCTTTATTGAAAAAATTGGTAAAACTCAAAATAAAGAAATTGAAGTAGAAAATAAGTTACAGCAAATTAGTTATTTAAAATCATTAAATGAACAAGTAATTAGTTTTTAATGAAATCTTTAATTATATTAATAATTATATCATTTTACAATTTAAACAGCTTTGCTGTAGAACCTTTATTAATTAAAGGTGGCAATGATAGTAAAATTCTAATTAATATAAAAAAAGTAACAAGCAATGACTTATCTAGCTTTAGCACTTCTTATAAAATTAAAAGGCGTATAAAAAAACAATTAGAGGATACTAATCTTTTTGAAATTAAAAATTTATCGCCTAGAGAATCAAACAAAAAGCAAATTCTTTTAAAAAAACTTAGTTACGCTTTTTTTAATAATAGCCCTGTATATTCAGAATTGACAGTTTCATTAGATAGTATGCCAGGTAATATGATTTCAGCTAATGTTACATTATATGATCTCTTTAGTACAAAAAATATCATTGAAACAAATATTACTTTCTCTAAAGAATTATGGCATCAGGGAGCAGCTCAAATATCAGATTTAATTTATAAATATTATACTGGTTTAGAGGGTTATATTAATACCCGAATTGCTTTTATATCTGAGCGAGGAAGCTTATTTTCAAGAAATAAAAAAGTGGCTGTTATGGATTTATATGGAGATAATGTTAAATATATTACATATGGTGATGATTTAGTCTTAACCCCAAGATTATCTCCTGATGCAAAAAATATAATTTATATTTCTTATAAATCAGGCTTACCTGCTATATATAAATTAAATTTAGCAAGTAACCTTACAGAAAAGTTATTCAATATAGATAGAATGGTTTATGCTCCAAGATTCTCTCATGACAGCAAAAAAATTGTCTTGGTAGTTTCATATGAAGGCAATAGTGAAATTGCTATTTATGATTTAGAGCAAAAACACCTAAGAAGGCTCACCAACAATTATGCTATTGATACTTCTCCTAGCTTTTCACCTGGTGGCAATAAAATTATTTTCAGCTCGGATAGATCTGGTGCTCAAAATTTATATTTAATGAATATTGACGGAAGTAACTTACAACAAATTAATCTGGGTAACGGAAATTTTGCTACACCTAATTGGTCTCCTGATGGTAAATATATAGCTTTTACAAAGATTTACCAAGGAAACTTCTATATTGGGATCTTAAATATGAATAATTTTGCTGTAAAAATTCTAACAAAATCATATAAGGATGAATCACCTAGCTGGGCTCCTAATAGTAAGTTTATTATTTTTAATCGTAAAAAAGCTTCCAATAAGAATATCGAAAAAGGTACCAGTAAACTTTATATGATTAATCTGAATGGAGAAATTATAAAAGCTATAGACACACCTTATGACGCATCTGAAGCTGATTGGGTAAAAATCCCAACAGGTTTATAGTTAAATTTTGAAACTATCTCCCAAATAAAGCCTTTGCACTTCCTTATTATTAATAATTTCTTCTTTAGTACCAGAAAATAATAATTTTCCATCATACATAATATAAGCCTTATCAACTATTTCTAATGTTTCTCTAACATTATGATCTGTAATAACAACCCCTATTTCTCTCTTCTTAAGCTCTAATATTAGGGCTCTAATGTCTTTTACGGCAACTGGATCTACGCCTGCAAAAGGCTCGTCAAGAAGTATAAATTTAGGGTTAGCAGCTAAACATCTAGCTATCTCTACTCTTCTTCGTTCACCACCAGATAGTGAAGTCGCTTTATATTTCCTTATTCTAACAATGTCAAAATCTTCTAATAATTGCTCTAGCTTATTATATTGCTCCTTTTTATCCTGGTATTTTAATTGCAATATAGCCAAAATATTTTCTTCTACATTCATATCTCTAAAGATAGAATTTTCCTGCGGCAAATAACCAATTCCCATATTACCTCGCTGATATATGGGGTAATCTGTGATTAATTGATTACTTAAATTTATTTTACCACCATCTGCTGAAATTAAGCCAACTAAGATATAAAAAAAGCTAGTTTTACCAGCTCCATTAGGACCAAGCAATGCAACTATTTCACCAGATTTAACTTTTAAATTTACATCTGCTAAAACTAATTTTTTACCATAATATTTTTTAATATTTAATGCTTCTAAATATGCCATAATTGTTACTTTTATTGAAAATCTAAATCTAATTTCTGGTCTTTTACTTTCAGTATTTTAATTACTCCATCATTTAAATTATAGATTATCTTTTCTCCTTTGATAGTATTTTTTGCTCTAGTGATTTTTACCTCATTTTCTAAAACTAATATATTTCTGTCTGGATAAAATATAGCTTCATTACCAAGTAAAGTTGTAGAAATATGCTTTATAACCACATTATTACTTGCTTGTAATTCTGTTAATTCAATTTTATTTAAAACTTCTTTATATTTTAATATTATTTTATCAGCATTAATATTTAACTCCTCTTCATAATAAATTGGCTCTTCTATAACTGTAATAAGATTATTAATATCATTTATTTCCAAAGATCCACCATATAACTCTGCTTTTCTTACATTATCTTTAAAACTGAAATTAACATTATTATAAAAAAGATAATTATATTTAGTAAAATCTATTTTAAATGACTCGCTGGTAAGAGAGCTAAATTTATTTTTGAAAATTATATTATCTCTACCAAATAATATATTATTCTTAAAATAATATTCTGCCTTACTGGTGTAAATATCCATTTCCATATTGTCTTTCACAAATAAACCATTGGCAAAATTTATTCTTTCTTCACTCTGATTATAAAAAGCATCAAGTGCTAATAAACTAATATTCCTACCTTCTATTTCGTGGAATAATTTAACATCTAAAAATTTAATAATATCATTAGGCTCTAATATAGCTTTGCTGCTTAACAAATTGAATTTGGTGGATTTGTTATTATAAAAAGTATAATTACTATTAGTAACGCCAATGTTTTCCTCAAAACTATATATGGAATCACCTGGTAAAGATGATTTAAAATAGTTTAGCACAGGAAGCAAAAAAATAACTATTAAAATAATAACAATTACTTTTGTAATCCTAGCTTTTCTATTAAGGCTTTTTACAGCATTCATTATTAGATTAAACCCGCCTTAAAGCAATCATGTAGATTAATTATGCCAATAGGTTTTTCCTTTTTATTTACCACAAATATATTGGTAATATCATATTTATTCATGCTATTTACACTGTCAATAGCCAGGGTTTCTTCTTGCACAGTTTTAGGCTCTGAAGTCATAATATCTTGGGCCTTCTTTAACAAAATATTATCAGAAATATTTCTTCTAATATCTCCGTCAGTAATAACCCCCACTAGTTTTTCGTCATGGTTAATAATGCCAACAATACCTAATTTAAATTTTGTGATTTTATTTATTATGGTTTCAGCATCTGCATCAACATCGCATAATGGTATTTCTATAGAGCTTCTCATTAATTGCTCCGTTAATAGTAATTGAGAACCTAATTTTCCTCCTGGGTGATATATGCTAAAATTTTCTTTGTTAAAGCCCTTAATTTCGGCTAAAGTAACAGCTAAAGCATCACCATAAGCTAACATCATTGTAGTTGAGGTAGTTGGTGCATTAACATTTGAGGCCTCCTCTATTTCTGGTAAAACTATCGCAATGTCAGCAGAGTTTACTAATATGGAAGATTTTCTTCTCACTAACGCAACTAAAGTTATTTTGAATCTTTTACAATAATTTATAATGTCACCTAATTCTTTTGTTTCACCTGAGTTAGATAATAATATTACTAAATCATCTTTAGTTATCATACCCAAATCTCCATGACTAGCTTCCGCTGGATGAATAAAAAAGGCGGGGGTACCAGTAGATGCTAAAGTGGCTGAGATTTTATTGGCAATATGACCACTTTTTCCCATCCCACTAATTACTACTCTACCTTTTAATGTTAAAATCTTTGCAACCAAATCTCTAAAGCTATCATCAAATTTAGTTTTTATTTCTTCTAAGCCTTTAATCTCTGTATTTATAACTTGCTCGGCTATATGTTTTAGATTTTTCATTTTTAATTAATGTTTAAATATGTCAATAGATGACCAACCTTTTAAATCTAGCTTTACTCTAGTACTTAAAAAATCAAAACAGTTTTGCGCCAAATCGGTTCTATCTGCTTTTTCTAGCATTAAATCTAATTTAGACTTAATTTCATGCAAATAGAGAACATCTTGCGCTGCATATTTTTTTTGTGCATGAGAAAGCTCTTCACTAGACCAATTGGATGATTGCTGCGCTTTTGACAGGTTAACGCCTACTAGCTCGTTACATAATTCTTTTAAACCATGAAAGTCTGTATAAGTTCTTGTTAGCTTTGAAGCTATTTTTGTGCAATAAAAATTAAACATCTTTATATTTAAATAATATTCCAATGCAGCAATGTCAAATCTAGCATAATGGAAAATTTTAATTATATTTTGATCTAATAAGATCTTTTTTAAATTTGGTGCGTCATAATTTTTGCCATCAAATTGCACTAAATGAGCATCACCATCGCCATTTGATATTTGTACCAAGCATAAGCGATCTCTGAGGGTATTAAGACCCATTGTCTCTGTATCTATAGCTAGCTCTTTATTTGCCAAAAAGTCAGTTGGTAAATCGTTTTGATATGTGTAAATACTGATGTTGTTACCTTTGTAATATTAATTAATAATATAGATAGCTATTAAAAGTTTGGCAAGGTTATCATCAGAATTTTTTATTTTAGTTCATTTGGGTCGAAAATAAATTCAAAATCTTTCCATGAATCATATTTTGCTTTTGGTAAACCAATTATCTTATTACATCTAATAAAAGTACTACTAACACTATCTACAACCTGTCGATATAAAATATTATCTATCTTCATATAAGGTGTTAAAGTATCTAATTGCTTTACTTTTAATACATTGCCATCTTCATCTAAAGAAACTAGAATTTTAACCTTAATACCCTCTAATTCTTCTATATTAAATAATTTATTTACTATGTTACTCCAACAATTATTAATTTGCTGTCTTACAGCAGACTTTTCGTTGGAAGTAAGATTATTGCCATATTTTGCTCTTTCACTCGCTAATCTATCCCTTTCTTTGTCCTGAGCAGCTTTTATTTCTGCTAACATACTATCTAGGTTGAAACCTTCTTCTTCCTCTTCTTCTTGGATGATAGATTCCTCAGTTATAACTGTCTTAATTAGAGGTTTTTCTTTAACCTCTATATTTTCAGGTAAAGTTAAGGTTTCTGTAATTTTATCTATTATTTCTGGTTGCTCAACCACCTTTTCATCCTTAACTATTTTTTCAGGCAAAACTACAGGAAACAACTCTTCTAAAGAGATTATATCTACAGATACATCTATGATTCTTGTTTGTTTATAGAAAA
The DNA here is from genome assembly GCA_018667735.1 of Alphaproteobacteria bacterium. NCBI lineage: Bacteria > Pseudomonadati > Pseudomonadota > Alphaproteobacteria > Alphaproteobacteria bacterium. The sequence goes on from JABIRX010000061.1 coordinate 12,688, forward strand.
TATTTGGTATTATAAAAAATAGTATAACCCACAAAAAACTATGTAGTAATACTGATAATAAAAAGCCTCTAATCATTGCTTTTCTGATTCAGTTACTAAGGATATTTTTTTATAACCAATAGAGTTTAACTCTGAAATAACATTCATCACGCGGCCATAATTAATTGCCTTATCTCCCCTGATAAAAATTCTTGTGTTTTTACTTAAAACATTTGTTGATACAAATATTTTTAAATCTTTAAATAATATTTGCTGTTCTTCAAAATATACTTCTCCTTTATCACTAATAGATAATGCAAAAGGGTTATTATTTTCTATTGGAGGTGCTACACTATTTTCCGGTAAATTTATATTAACTCCCTTAATTAGCAAAGGAGCTGTAATCATAAAAACTACCAATAAAACTAACATTACATCTACAAAAGGAGTAACATTAATTGCGCTGATAACTTCTTGTTTTTTGCTACTCTCATATGATTGAGAATATTTAGTTCTAAAAATCACTTTATTGACCTTTATCTAATTCTCTAGATAGTAAATTTATAACCTCTACTGAAAAATCTTCAATTTTAGAATTATATGCGTTTAATTTATTTATATATAAGTTATAAAAAATCAAAGCAGGAATAGCTGCAAACAAACCGACGGCAGTTGCAAATAAAGCTTCAGCAATACCTGGTGCTACTACTGTTAAGCTAGTGCTTTGGGCATCTACAATAGCACTAAAAGAATTCATAATGCCCCAAACAGTTCCAAATAAACCTATAAAAGGCGCACTAGATGAAATTGTAGCCAAAAAATTTATGTTTTTTTGGATTCTGTTTATAGCCCTATTTTTCGTTACCATCATAGCCTGATAAATCCTTTCTTTTAATCTTTCTTTAACATAATTATCTTGCAAATTCAAACCATATTGTAACTGCCACTCATTAATTGCAGTTACGAAAACATTAGATAAAGGATCATTATCTTTTTTCTTTATCTTCTCAAATAAAGGCAGAATCTCAATTCCAGACCAAAATTGTTTTTCAAAATTTCTAGCTCTAAAGTTTAAGATTCTAAATTTAATTAATTTATCAAATATTATAGCCCAAGAAACAAATGAAGATAAAAATAAAATTATAATTACAAATTTAACAACTAAATCTGCATCACTTATAAATGATGATATGGCTAAATAGTCTGTGTACATATAATTATTTAGCTTCTAATAAGTTGGTTATATATTCTGAGATTTCGTACCAATTTTTTTGCCCAATATATAATTGACCATTTATAATTAGTGAAGGAGTAGAATTAATATTAAAGGCTTCAAATGCACTCATTCTTTTTTCTAAAATCTGCTCTTCTAACTCTTTATTACTCATACAAGCGTGAAAAAAGTCTGAGGTTAAGCCTTGTATTTTAGCAAAATTTTCTAATTTTTCTGGAAAATCTTTTTTATAGGCCCAAGATGTTTGGCTCTCAAATAAAACTTTCATCATATTTTTCTTACCATCTGGCATGCAATGTATTAGTTGTGAAGCCCTTAAAGATGGCTCATCTAAAGGAAAATCTCTAAAAATAAATCTAACCTTACCTTTATCTATAAAATTAGCTTTTATCTGCGGATATAAGTTTTTATAAAAATCTGCACAATGGGCACAGCTATATGAAGCATATTCAATGATAGTTACTGGCGCGCCGATTTCACCCTCTGTTATATCTAATTCCTGATCACTTTTAATATAATTTTGAATATCTAATTTACTAACTGGTTTTTTGTTACTCTCAACTTGTTTAGCTTTAGCTTCATCATATTTTTTATCCGTGCGTAAAGTTAAAAATATTACTGCCGATAAAATCAAAAATAATACAGAAATTATAAGATATATTTTGTTTTTTTTCATTTTACTTTATTTTTTTATTAACAAGCGCTTTTAAACCATCAAAAGAAATTGCACCATCCACAAATTCATCTTCCACTATAAAAGCAGGAGTACCTGAGACTTGTAATTTGAATGCTAGTTTTTTATTTTCTTCTAATGCATTTGCTATCATTTCTGATTCAGCCTTTTTAATTAATTCATCTTTATCATAACCCAAAGATTGTAGTAAATTTGCGACATCTTCAACTGTATTTAGCTGCCCCCTATGGTTCATTATTTTACCATGAGCTTCAATATATTTTTCTGGCTTTACATGAAAGGCTGCAAGTGACACTTTTGACTTGACCAAAGATGGAGCACCTAAAATTGGCATTTCTTTAAAAACTATTTTAACATTTTCAAATTCTTTATTTAATTTTAAAATGGTTGGATAAACTTTTTTACAATAACCACAATTATAGTCAAAAAATTCTACTACTCTTATTTTGGCATTTTCATTACCAATAAAAGGATCATGCTTTGAAGAAAATATTTCTTTTTCTAATTCTTTTAATTTTTCGACTCTAACTGTACCTTTATTTGCTTCTAGGTTTTCATAATGTTTATTCACTGAGCTTATGATTAATTCAGCATTCTCGTTAATATATTTTTCAAAATCTTGTTCATTAAAGCTGGCACTATTATTAGCTGTATAATTTTTCATTAACAAAAATGAAATCAAAACTGAAAATAAAATTATTATGATTGGTTTTATTAGTTTTTTTACTAAAATATCTAGCATGTTTTTATATATAAATTATGTTATGCTTAGTAAAAACATATTTTATTATTTATGTCAAAAATTAAATCACAATTCATCTGTAAAAATTGTCAAAACATCACATCTAAGTGGAGTGGTAAATGTGATAATTGTAATAGCTGGAATAGTATAGAAGAATATAACAACAATATTAAGAGCGCTAATTTTAGTAATAAGAGATTTAAGATATCTAACACGGAGTTAAATATTAAGAAATTAGGAGAAGATAGCGAAGATTATCAAAGATATAGCACTAATATTTCTGAATTAGATAGGTGTTTGGGAGGTGGCCTAGTATCTGGTTCAGTTACTTTAATTGGTGGCGATCCAGGTGTTGGGAAATCGACATTATTACTGCAAGTATTAGCAAATTTAGCACAAAACCAGCTTGAAACTTTGTACATATCAGGTGAGGAATCTGTAAATCAAATAAACATAAGAGCTGAAAGGTTAAATATTACTAATTCAAATATTGATATTACTACCAATACCAATGTTTCGGATATTGTAAATTTCTTACATAAGAACAAATCTAAAAAAATTATTTTAGTAGATTCAATCCAAACTACTTTTATGACTGAAATTGGTGCCGCTCCAGGTAGTGTTAATCAATTAAGACATAGTGTCTTGGAGTTTGCTGAACTTGCTAAAAAAATGAACCTTATCTTCATTTTAATAGGACATGTAACCAAAGATGGCCAGCTTGCCGGACCTAAATTAGTCGAACATATGGTCGATACTGTTTTATATTTTGAAGGTGATAAAGCAAGTAACCTTAGGATTTTACGCTCACATAAAAATCGATATGGCGCGACCAATGAAATAGCTATTTTTGAAATGCAAAAAAATGGTCTACAAGAAATTACCAATCCATCTGAAATTTTTTTAGATGAATATAATGCTAAATCAATTGGCAGCACAATCTTTCCACTTGCAGAAGGTACCAGAACTATTTTAATTGAATTGCAATCCCTAATTGCTAATTCTCACATGGCAACTCCTAGAAGAGCTGTTGATGGCTGGGACAATAACAGATTAGCTATTATACTTGCAGTATTATCAAATAAATGTCAGTTAAATTTTTCTCAATTAGAAGTGTATTTCAATGTGGCTGGCGGACTTAAAATTACAGAACCTGCTGCCGATTTAGCCGCAGCAGCTAGCCTTATTTCAACTATTAAACAACAAGCATTACCGCAAGAAACAGTAATATTTGGCGAAATAGGCTTATCTGGTGAAATTAGAAGTGCTAGTAAAAGTTTTGAGAGATTGAAAGAAGCTGAAAAGTTAGGCTTTAAAGCAGCAATTACACCTAAACTTAAGAAAAAACCTAAAAATACAAATCTGCAGATTATTGAGCTTACGCACATAACCGAATTGTTAAATTATTTTTAAATGTCAAAATTTCAAATTAAAATATTACCTTCTTTAAGTGATAATTACATATTTATAATAAGCTGTTTAGAAACTAATAAAACAGCATGTATAGATCCTGGTGACGCAGATGTTGTTATTGAACATCTGCAAAAAAATAGTCTTACTTTAGATTATATTTTGATCACCCATCATCATTACGATCATATTAATGGTGTAGATCAGCTAAAAAAGAAATATAAAGCTATAACTTATGGTCCCAAATTAGAGCTAGATAAAATACCCCAAATTGACCATGCTGTAACTGAACAGGAAAATATTAAAATTGGGTTATTAAATTTTGAAATACTCTTACTAAATGGGCATACTAATGGACATATTGCCTATTACGCAAAAAATGAAAATATCTTATTTAGTGGTGATGTGATATTTCCTTCAGGTTCTGGTTATTTATTTGAAGGTACATATGATGAAATGTATAATTCATTAGAAAAAATCAAAAAACTACCAAAACAAACAAAAATATATTTTAGCCATGAATATACTCTTGAAAATATTGAGTTTGCTCTGTCTATTGAACAAGATAATCTTGCTTTACAGAAAAAAAAGTTACAAATAATCGAACTATTAAATAACAAATTACCTTCAGCTCCAACCACACTTGAAATAGAACTTAAGACTAATCCTTTTCTACGAACTTTAAGCCCGGAAATAAGGAAAAATATTGGCAAAAACAGTGATTCCTACAATAATCAAATTTATAAAAAAATTAGAGAATTAAAGAACTCCTTTAATAAATAATTTAAATATAGCACAAATTTTATATAATTAAATTATACTAGCTATGGAAATATCCTGCTTTTATAACATTAAACCAATAGTAAAGCTTTAGCTAATATAAATATTCTTATATACATAATTAATAAAAAGAGTCTAACGCCCCCTCCTAACCATGCAAAATAATGCTAAAATTAAACTTCTGCTTCAATACTTGTCACAATAAATAAAAAAGCGTATTTTATTTGAGCACTAATTTCTGTAAAAGATATAATCATTAAAAATTAGAGGTAAATCTATTTTATAAATAATGCTAAACTAATAATAAATAGAGTTTGTCATCTTAAATAAACAAAGTTTTCAATGATAACAAAAGTAACCTTTTCATAATCAAACAAAATAATAACATGAACTAACTTACCAAGCTATATTTAAAGTCATAAATTAAAAAATACGGCGTAAATTTGTCATAATTAAATTATGTTCACTATCAAAATCTACTCCTTTTTGCAACATCAAACTAGTAGTAAGTTTTTCATTAAAATCTTTATTATAGATAAGTTTTAAATTTCTACTTGCTTTATCGCTAAAGGTTAAATTGTAGTTTTTAATTAAAATATTCTTACTATTACGATCTATACCATATGGAATATTAGCAGATATTTCTCCCTTATAAATATAAAAAGGTACATCATAAATTAATGAAAGATCATTCCTGCGGTTAAAGCTATAATGCAACTCTCCTGCATAAGACTTTGATTTTAAAGCTATTTGATTATAAAAAACTTCATCACCATCATATTTAGTCATAGCTTGATAATATTTACTATAAAAATTTAATTTTTTACTTAAATTAACTTTCGCACCAAAACCCCAATAATTTGTTTTACTAACATTATCAAGACTTAATAACTCACTGCCCGATGATCCTAATAAATTATTATTTGCTCTTTGCTGGTTAAAGCTAAAAAATGACTGTACTTTTTTACTTGATAAGAAAATATTATTACTAAAGGTTAAAATATTATTCCCCTCCTCTATTATTGCAGAGGAAAGGTTAATATTACTTCCTAAATTCTTATTTAAGGAAAATCTTTTGAGATTCTCATCTGTAAGTCCCATATATGGGTCTTCGTTAAATTTGATCTTTGTTTTGTCATTACTACTAATAAATTTGGCTTGATTTCCTTGTGCATAAGTAAAATTTAAATTATTTTTAGAGTTACTATTTAAAGAAAAATCTAAATTTTTAAAATTACTTTCGTTTAATTTATTTGGATAGGTAAAGGTTAGTTTATCTCCTAATGAATTAAACTTATGATATAAATTTTTATCTTTTTCAAATAGATTAAGCAGATTTAATTTTGAACTTTGAATTGATACCATATTTGACAAATCAAGATTAAAATTACGCTTATATTTATCAAAAATTTGCACTTCGGTTAAGATTGACGAAAGATTATGTGCAAAAGATGATAATGATTCATCAATTGAAAAATAACTATTTCCTAATGAAAAACTTTGAGATGAACTATAAGCTATTGCTGATGTGGATGCTGAACTAGCATCAAATGAAAAAATTCTTAAAATGGCAGCGTCATCTAACAAACCATAACCATATATATCAGATGTATCTCCTTCAGCTCCAGCATCTCTACTAGCACTATTTTCAATCTCAGTATCACTAAATTTTGGTGTAGAATTTTCAAGTAAGATCTTAATTAGATCATCATTTTCTATAGTAGAAAATTTTTGCTTCATCAAAGCTAAGACACCTGTAACAATTGAAGCCGATAAATCAGTGCCTGTCATAGATACTAAGTTATTATTTTGATCATAAGTTGTAATATTTTCTGAATATGTAGCTAAACAATTTTTAATTGCACCGCAATATCTGCTTTTAGTCGATATCTCTGTACCTGCTTCATTTAGACCAGCTACCACTACCATATTAGTTAAACTTGTATCATCTATAGATAATTTAGCTAAATCTAGAGGATCTATGTGACCATTATCTGTATCTCCGACAGATGTAACAATTATTGCTGAACTAGCTTTGATCGCTGTAATTAATGAGTTTTTATTGGAGATATTATCAAACCCATTAATAACCTCACTACGAACACTAATGAGATCAACATTGTTAGTATTTGCGCTAATTACACCAGCTTTAACTTCTGTTACTGTGCTAACTATATTATTTGAAGAATCTAGATTATGAGTTTGTATGTCTAATATTTCACTATTATATGCTATACCATGTAAACCAATATCATTTTTTTCTGCTACCATTATTGCTGCATTAGAATCTGCACTAGCATTATTAACCACAGCAATCGCACCATCTGTATCATAATTTTCATTATTAATGTCTGTTAAATTTTGTACCCCTGTATTTAATAATGCTATTTTTATGCCAGAGCCAGTCATATTATCTGAATAAACTTCAGTAAACTTTAACTTAGTTAAAAAATCAGCAGCTTGATATTCAGTAGTATCAGTAACGGTATCTGTATCACTATCAGTATCACTATCAGTATCGGTAACAGTATCACTATCACTATCACTATCACTATCACTATCAGTATCAGAATCAGAATCTGTATCAGTTGTAGAATCAGAATCACCACCATCGGTCACAGAATCACTATCA
>JABIRX010000062.1 GCA_018667735.1 Alphaproteobacteria bacterium
ATTTGGTAGATATTTTAAGATAAGCTTTTACAAGATATCTATTTTTTGATAACTATTCTTTTTTATATGAAATAAGAATGAATTAAATATATTACGGGGTGCATGTTATGCCAAAGATGAAGACAAGAAAAGCAGCAGCAAAAAGATTTTCAGCAACTGCAACAGGAAGATTTAAAAGAAAAAGAGCAGGCTTAAGACATAATTTAGAGTGCAAGTCTCATCAAAGAAAAAAGAGAGCAGTAAAAACTGATTATGTTTCAGATGCAAATCAGGCACAAATTGAAAGAATGTTACCATACGCATAATAGTTAATAACCGAAAAAAGGGACTTAAGAGATTATTTATCCCCCTTGGTTTCGTTAAATAAGGAGTAGAAAGTGTCAAGAGTAAGAAGAGGTTTTAAGGCCAGAAGAAGAAGAAACAAAGTTTTAAAACAAGCAAAAGGTTTTCACTTTGATCGAAGAACTAAATATAGGTATACGTCAGAGACTGTTAAGAGGGCGATGTATTATAGTTATGTTGGAAGAAGATTACTTAAAAGAGAAATGAGAAAACTTTGGGTAACTAGAATTAGTGCAGCAGCTAAGTTTTTTGGAACATCATATTCACGTTTAATGGGTAGCTTGAAGGCAAAGAATGTTGAGATTAATAGAAAAATGCTTTCTGAAATAGCAGCAACCGATATGGACGGATTTAAAGCAATTCTTGAAACTGCTAAATAAAATAATAAAATATTGATTAACTTAAAGGGCCTAATTTAGGCCCTTTTTTTTTAATGTATTTCTTGTAGCTCATTATTTAAAAAGTTATCTGAAGTAAAAATTGATCTATTAATTAACAACGCTGGCATCCTATTAAATGAAACTTTAGGTCAGATAGATTACAATTCTATTGCAAAGCAATTACAGATAAATGCATTAGGTGCTTTACGCATAACAGAAGGATTAATCAGCAATCTTCATCAAACTTCCAAAGTTGCAATTATTACCAGTAGAATGGGATCAATTGCTGATAATGGCAGTGGAGGAAGATATGGATATAGAATGTCAAAAGCAGCTCTCAACGCTGCTGGTAAATCTTTAGCTGTAGATTTAGAGCCAAAAGGAGTTGCTGTAGGAATATTTCATCCAGGTCTAGTATCAACTGATATGATTGGTGGAAATGGAGATATATTGCCAGATGTGGCTGCAACGAGAATTGCAGGATTAATAGATAAATTAACTATTTCCAATAGCGGAACATTCTGGCATTCAAATGGTGAGATTTTGCCTTGGTAATTTCACCTAACTTCTTTCTACCAACTCAATCAAAATTCTTCTTTTCTCACGCTCAAAGCTAATCCCCTCATCTTCAAATATACCAACTACTTTTTGCCTCGTTTCAATCCTTAAATTTCTAGCACCTCTTTCAAAATCACCAATCGTTGATTTGGTAATTCAAGCTCTTTTGCACAGCTCTTCCTAATCCCAGTCCAGAAGCATTCTGGCAGCTTTGCACTGTTTGTAATTAACTTTGTAGGCAGCAAGGCAAGAGTTAAAGAGCTTTACAACATTTACAAAGAGCCAATTTTGGTGGAAGAAGAATTTACAGTATTAATTATTAATGCTGACACAATGCTAGTTGTACTAATAGAAATTATCGCTCTGTTAAAAAGTGATTTAAGAATTCTTAGCAAGGAAATAAAAAACACAGATATTAATATTTATCAAAAAGTATCTGATATAGCTTTAGCTTCATTTAAAGCTCTTGGAGCGAGAGATTTTGACAGAATTGATATTGTAATGAATGCTCATAAGAGCTGTTACTTTGTGAAAGCAAATTTAACTCCTAGCATGACAAAGGGTAGTAGTTATTTTCCTAAGTCTTATGAATTAAATTTTTTATTAAAATATGATGAAGTTTTAAATCTGATGAGTGCCAATTAAAAAAGACTTGTGAGCAGTTACTAGTAAATATAAGTAGTAATTAGAACTTCTTGGTATTGGAAAGTTTGCGAAGTGTAGCTGGCGGAGAGGAAGGTACGCTTTCCGAACTATTCGACGAATTTATGAAGTCAGTATTTATAAGGGTTTAAAGCGCATTTGGGTCGTCCTAAAAATTTCGAACTTTTGCGTTTGTTGAGGCAAGAAGCAACATTTGTGAACTTTTTTGAATAAATACATGATAAATAAATAGCTTAGGATATTCTTAGATTTTAAAAAATTAATTTGATTTTAATGAGCGAACATCAATCGATAAACATATCAGATATTGACTTAG
>JABIRX010000063.1 GCA_018667735.1 Alphaproteobacteria bacterium
ATCAACATTTTTGGCAATGTTAATAAAGTTTAGTGTTAATTGTTTTATTTGATCTGCATCCATTTTTTTTACTATTGTTGGTTTTAGTCCTAGTGGTTTTGGTGGTTTTATTGGTTGTTCTGTATTTGCTGCAGCAACTTCTGGTTTTACTGGTTCTACCATTTCTATAATTGCAGAAATAGTGTCCAATTTAGTAGCTCCATCTCCTTTTAAATCTGTTAACTTAGCTATAAATTCACCTCTCGCCCCCTCAGTTGCATATTCACGAAATAACTCAATATTATCCCTCTTATCTTTAAGGTTTACATTTACGTCAGATGCTGTCTTATAATGATCTGCACCTGTATTAACTTTTTCAACCAGATCAATAGCATCTTTAAGCTGTTTAGCAGAATCTCTCCCTTCTACAAATGTAGCTTCTCTTACCTTTTTAGCATCTAATATAACGTTACCTTGTAATAACTGCTCAATTTCCAGTTTATCAGTTAGTACTTTTAGGTAATTTAGGTCAGCTCCGGCATCTCCGCGAACGGCTTCAACTTGAATAGCTTTATCCATAAATGAGATTACAGTAGCAAGAGCTTCTGCTCCTTGTGATAATAAATAACTAGTTACATCTTTTATTGCATTTTCATCTGTTAATTTTCCATTCATAGTTGTGGGTTTTGCTAGAGTTATACCTCCCTCCAAATCTGGAAAAATACGAGGTCCCATCACTCTTGTAGTACTATTATATATTGCCTTACCTCTTGATATAGACTCATTTAGTTCTTTTATTGCCTCTACTTCATCTATAAAAGCTTTGCCTTGCAGAGAAACATCTGTCAAAGTCTTTCCTTGAGCATCTACGCCAATTATTTCATCGAAAATAGCAAATTCTGTAGCAGGATAGGCTTTTCTTAAATCTGCTATACGCGCAACAGCTTTCACTAATTGAGATTGCTCTTGCGAAGTACCTACCCTTGCCTGTGTAGCCACTGTATGTTCACTTAAATAAGCCTTTAAGTCGTCAATTCCACCTTCTGCATTAAGAGATGTTGCTAACGCCGAAACTTTAGCTAGAGTCGCATCGCTTGCTTTTTTAACACTCTGAATTTTTTTATATATTTCTGCACCGTTTTGTACATTACCTGTCATTTTAATACCTATATTTAAATTTGAATTTGTTGTTGTTGATTGTTGTTGTTGGTTTTGTTGTTGTTCCGTCCCCTCATCACTACTTACTTCAGCAGTATCTTTCTTTAGTAATTCTTCTTCTTTTAATTTTACTAAGCTAACCGCCGATGTAATGCTATATGAAGACACTCCAAATGACTCTTCGTCCCTAAAAGGAAATGTACCAAAATAATATTTGCTTCTATTCTTTATAATTTTACCATCTGTTTTAGCTAAAATTAAATCAAAGTCTTTTAGATCAATATGCCGTTTATCACTACCTCCTTGCTGAATATTTTCTAAAATTTGCTTTATAGAAGCAATTTCATTTTCATTTTTTCCTTTAAGAAATTTACCAAATTCTATATGGCTTGAATCTCCTTCTTGACCAATAATTTCCTTTACTTCCCTAACGGTTTCAAACCTTAATTGAACTAATTCTTTTATTGCTTGTTTTCTTGCCACAATTGCACCTTGCTCAGTGCCGAGCTCTCCCTTAAGAAGCATATCAGCAATAATATCAAGATTTTCACTGTTTTTTAAAATCAACTCTTGGAATCCATCGAGATCTTTTCCCTTTAGCTGAAATTTTAATATTTCACGCGTTCCATCATTTATAGATGGATCATTATTTTTATTTATTAGCTTAATTTTTTGTACTTCTTGATTTAGATATACATCAATATCAAAGCCTTCCTTTGTTTTTAATGATTGTTCAAGTTCACTTTTTCCTGCAATAATTGCTCCTAATGCATCTTCGAGATTGATTTGAAGATCTTTACATTCACTCAGAAATTTATTGAGATTTTCTTCATCTAAAACACTTGCTTTCTCACCAGTAAATTCTTTATTAAACTTGATTTTTGCAATGTGAAATCCTGCTTCATCCCATGTTAATGTTTTATATAAATTTCTAACAGTGCCTCCAAGCGGCTTACGAATCTTTCTCAATTCATCATATAAACCAAGAAACTCAGGAACATCTTTATTTGCTGTATTTTTTGTATCTACATCTTTTCTAGCTTTTGCAATGACTGAATTATAACCAATCCTACTAAACGCAAGAGAATCGCTTCTTTTTAAGAAAATATCTTCATTTATCACCTCCAATAATTGCCAAGGCTTAGCAATTGCTAACTTTGCTACTGTATTAAGATCCAAATCAGTTGTTGGTTTTGTTCTAGAATTGTTTAAAGCCACTCTTACTTTATTAGGATCCTTATTGACAAGAGTTGCCGGTACCTCATCTTTTTCCGCTGATTTACCATTTCTTGCGTCTAATTTTGGTTCTTGTTGTGTTCCATTTCTTGAACCATCTTCTTCCGCTGTCGTATCTACTTGTAACTCTTTTAACTCTTTCTCTAGTTTAAAATAAGCTTTTAGATTTGGATTTTTATTTTCGGCAAAAATTTTATTACACAGCTCTTCGTTATCTTTTACAGCCAGATAGAATTTCTCTAACAAAACTGTCATCTGTTCTTTGGCTTCCGTAACTGATGGAGTGTCAGTTAGAGTTATCACAATATCATAATTTTTTGCGGCGATCTCAAGCACCTGAATTACTGTAAAATCTTTTCCATCATACTTAAATGAATTAGTAAAAATAGTATTATCAAAAACAATTGTAGGAGGAGTTTTAGTTAATTCTTTAGTTAATGCTTCACATAACTGCTTATAACGAGCTAAATGTTTTTGTTTTTCAGATAGTTTACCCCTCATAACTTACCTCATTTAAAGATGAATAATCTGAGGCATTTCGTGCATGTAGACTATCCCGATTATCTGAATTAATCTCTGCCAATAATTGAGTAATAGTATTACCCTCTGCTTTCTTATGTGTATTGAAAGGATTTTTCATTTTACAACCTATATATTGAACTACTTGTTGCTTC
>JABIRX010000064.1 GCA_018667735.1 Alphaproteobacteria bacterium
GCAGCTAACAGTGGACATGCAGATGTTGTAGAAAAATTAATGGAGCGAGAAGATCTGGAGGTAAACTTACAAAAGGAAGATGGTTATAACGCACTTATGATGGCAGCTAACAGTGGACATGCAGATGTTGTAGAAAAATTAATGGAGCGAGAAGATCTGGAGGTGAACGCTCAAAATAAAGATGGTTATAACGCACTTATGATGGCAGCTAACAGTGGACATGCAGATGTTGTAGAAAAATTAATGGAGCGAGAAGATCTGGAGGTAAACTTACAAGAGAATAATGGTTTTTACGCACTTATGATGGCAGCAACAAAAGGACATACTTATGTTGTAGAACAATTGATAAAACGAAAAGATCTGAAGGTAAACTTACAAAAGGAAGATGGTTTCACAGCTCTTCTATGTGCAATCTATAATGGCCACATAAAGACTGCAGAAGCACTTATGGAGCATGGCGCTGATTTAGAACCAAAGAGCTCTGAACACACAGCTTTATCTTTAGCAACAAGTTCTGGAAATAATGAAATGATTGCTTTAGTAAAATCAGAAATACAAAAAAGAACACAGCCAAAGCCAGCACAAAACAGCTTAAAAACCTCTTCTCAATGGGTTGAAAGAACTGCAACAATAAACGCAACAACTATTCCAGCTCGATAATACATATTATTATTAAGATGGTTTTATTCATTTAGTGTTAGTTCATAAATTGTAAATCAGAATTATAGGACTAACTATAGCTTATACAAAATTCTAAGGTATAATTTATGAATAGAAAATGGCAAAAAAATTAAATTTAAATTTAGTGGCTAAAGACTTAGCGTATTTCTTAAGCAAAATTATCAAGTTAGAATATGCTGCTTTTATTAAACTATATTAGCGACTAGGTGAATTATTTGGTGCTCTAGAAGTAATAACTGCTTGCTGATGAGTTGATCTAGCTGCTACTCTTTGAAACTCTGTGCTTTTTGGATCTGAAATATTTGGATATGGGCTAAAACTTAAGCCAGCTCCCCCTCCTATAATTTCATTAATATTATCATCTATGCACAAAAATTCACTTATAGACCTTTCTATAGGCTTTAACACCTTTTCATCATAACGAACTAAACCTGTTAGCTTACTATGTAAATTTGCCAGATAACTCTCTCGATTTTCTTCATTTGTTATATTATCTACTGCTAAAAGCTCATTAAGAATTTTATAATGAAACTCAGGATAAAGTGAAGCAAGATATACAAAAGCATCAGTTGTTTCTTTTGCGTAAAACACTAGATCAAAAACATTTTCCTCTAATACTTGTTTTGTCTCTAAATTAGCGCCATTTAATAATAGTAAAAATAACATAGGATAGTTTTTTTGTAATAAGGCAATATTAACCGCATTTAAACCATTACTATTTGTAAAATTAACATCTATGTCTTTACTGCATAATAGGTAACATAATTCGAAGCTACCAATGTGAGTTGCTTGCATTAGTGGTGTAATACTTATTTCTCCCGTTTCTACTTCTCGCTTACTATAGTCAATATTTATGCCTGATTTTATTAATGATTTTGACAGCTGAATATTTTTCTTAACAATAGCATGCTTTAATATAGTCTCCCCATTTTCTTCAATATTAATATCTTCTAAAGCTAAGCCCTCCTCTAGCAATATATCGTTATCACTTTTAACTGCTTGGTGTAAAATACTTCTCATGATTTAATTATTATGCATAAAAATATCTTCTAACTCAAACTGCACTTTCTCTTTATTCTGCCAAGAATTAATTTTTATACTACCTAAAAAGGAAAATGTAGCGCGTTGATTTTTAGTGATTATTTCATAAAAGGGGCTGTCTACAGCTTGCCACAAAATTGCTTCTATCGTTTTATCATAAAAACCAGATGCATGATCTGCTATAATTAATTTAAGATGTTTGTCAGCTAACATTCTTAAATGCACTATTTTACAATTTGATAAAAGAAATTTAGGTTTATAATTATCTGTACCAAAAGGGGCAAGCAATTCTAATTCTTTACATAAATCAACGGTTAAAGCTGAGACAGCGAAATCATAATCATAATTTACTGTTTGTTCTAAATGGGCTTTCGCTGTTTCTGCCTTTAAGCTTTTCTCTAAATAATCACTAAAGTTAGTTAATTTGCTTTCTGCCACTGTAAAACCTGCGGCCATTTTATGGCCACCCCCATTTAATAATAAGCCCTCAGCCCTTGCTTTAGTTATAGCGCTACCAAAATCTACCCCCTTGATAGAACGGCATGATGCTTTACCTATACCATCAGTAAGTGAAATTACTGCTGTAGGTAAATTATATTTTTCTTTAATACGCGATGCAACTATGCCAATCACCCCTGGATGCCAGTTGCTTGCTTGCTTGCCAGCTACTGCTTGATTATATGAAATGATCACAGATTTTTGATGTAATTGCTTAGTTTCCACCTGTTGAATAGCCTCTTCTTGGACAATATGCTCTATTGCTTTACGCTCCTTATTATATTGCTCTAACTCTAAAGCTATTTTATAAGCTTCTGCTTCATCATCTGTAGATAATAATTTTGCTCCTAAACTTGCCTTACCTACTCTACCCCCAGCATTAATTCTGGGCCCTAAAATATAACCTAGATGATAAGTGTCTATTTCTTGAAAGTTTATGCCAGCAACCGCAGCTAATGCTTTCAGCCCAATATTTTTACCCTTACTCATCTGTTTTAAGCCAGTTGCAACAAAAGCTCTATTCAAATCAACTAAAGGCACTACATCACAAACTGTGCCAAGTGCAACTAAATCTAAAAACTCTAGCAAATTTGGCTCTGAATTAACCTCAAAATACTTATCTTCTCTGAGTGCTGATTGCAGAGCTACTATAACTAAAAAGCCAACTCCAGCAGCACATAAATAGCCGTAATCACTATTATCATCTTCTTGATTGGGATTTACAATAGCCAAGGCTTCTGGTTTTTCCCCAAGACTTATATGATGATCTAAAACTAAAATATCTAAGCCCATCTCTTTGGCAGCTAAAATAGGTTCAAATGCTGTAGCACCGCAATCTACTGTAATGACTAATTCGTAACCCTCTTCTTTTAGCTTACTAAAAGCATTGGTATTAGGACCGTAACCTTCTTCTATTCTATCTGGTATATAAATACCTACTTCTATGTTAAGTTTGCTAAAATAATTTTTAAGTAAAGCAGATGAAGTGGCACCATCAACATCATAATCACCAAATATAGCTATTCTTCTTTTTTTATTTATAGCATCTTTTATTATTCTAATAACATCATCCATATATTTCATATTATACGGATCTTGCATATTATGCTTTAAGGTAGGCTGTAGAAAATTCAAAACCTTCTTGCTTGAATCAAAACGCATAGCAAGTAATTCAGCAATAAAATCTGAAATATTATGTCTTTGTTGTAACTCGCTTTTAAGTTTTTCATTATATGTTCTTTTGTGCCATAAATAACCTTTTAATGATTTATTATGACTTAACTTCTCTTTTGAGCGCAAATCTTTAATTCCTATTTATCATATATAATAACCATAAAAAATTTAAGAATATAATGAATTTATTAAAAATTATATTTCTTATGCATAAATTTTAATGATTCCTTAAAGCTATAATAATTGCTTATCCAAATTGATGATGCTAAATTCTTGGTTCAAATAATCTACTACTATAATATGCTTAAAAAATATTTTTCACATATTTGGTTACCATATACCCAAATGAAAATGGCAAAATTACCTTTTTTAGTCAAAAAAACTAAAGCCTGCAATTTTATTCTAGATAATGGGGACAAATATATAGATGGCATATCTTCATGGTGGAGCGTTGCGCATGGCTATAATCACCCTCATATTGAAAAAACAATTAAAAAACAATTAAAGAAATTACCCCATATTATGTTTGCGGGTCTTGCAAATGAACCCGCCTATAAATTAGCTGCACGCCTTGTGAAGTTTGTAAAAAATGATAAGGATAAAAAAGGTCAGATTTTAAATCGCGTATTTTATTCTGACTCGGGCTCAACTGCTGTAGAGGTGGCTTTAAAGATAGTTTTGCAATATTTTTTAAATAAAGGACAAGAAAATAAAACTAAAATAATCGCCTTTCATAATTCTTATCATGGCGATACTTTGGGTGGCATGAGTCTTTCTGACACTAAAAATGGTATGCATGCTAAATTTAGTAAATTACTACCAAAACAACTAATAACTAAAATTCCTGAGAGTAAATCTGACCTAGATAAATTTGCTAATTTTATCGCAAAAAACAAAGATAAAAGCGCAGCTTTAATTATTGAACCCCTAATTCAATGTGCTGGAGGGATGAAATTTCATCAAGCAGAAATTTTAGCAGAAATAGTAAAAATATGCAAAAAAAATGACATTCTAACTATCTTTGATGAATGTGCTGTGGGCTTTTATCGCACAGGAGAAAAATTTGCTTTTCATCACACTAATATTACACCTGATATTTTATTAATTGGTAAAGCATTAACTGGTGGTTTTCTAACTTTAGCCGCAACAATGACTTCAGAAAAAATCTATAAAGCATTTTTAGCTAACTCCTTAGATAAAGCTCTTATGCATGGACCTACTTTTATGGGTAACGCTTTAGCATGTAGTGCCGCTAATGCTTCCTTAGATTTATTTGAACGCTATGATTATGCAACAAAAACTGCTAATATTGCAGATATTTTTGCAGCTGAGCTGACCGGCTTAGAAACATCTGAGAATATTAAGGAGATTAGAATAAAAGGTGCGGTAGCTGTTATTGAATTTAAGCAAATTAGTTGGTCCGAAATTTTAATTATGCGTGAAAAATTAATTACTGAAAAAATTTGGTTGCGTCCTTTTGCTAATGTTCTGTATTTTATGCCACCCTTAACTATAAAGCCAAAAGAACTAAAAAAGTTAATTCAAGCAGCTAAAAAAGTTTTATGATCTCGTATGTAGCTCTTTAGTAAAAATTAAATGATCTGCTTTAATTTTAATTAAGCAGTGATTGAAGCTGGTAGATTTCACTATTTTATCTTGCTTTATTTTTTCATATAACATTTCTAATTTAGCAAAGCGTGGTTTATATTGTGTTTGACCTATTTCCATTAAAATTTTAACCAAAATTCTAAGCGCGATTTCGGCATGTAAATTTTTAAATTTAACTAGATTTAACTTTAAGTCTCCTGCTATATTTTCTACTATGTTACCGTATTCTTTTGCTGTGGTAATTTGCAAGAAATCTCTGGCTCTAGCAAAATGTTGGCCACTTTTAATAATACGCCTCTCTATTACCTCTTTATCTTCTATTTGAGCTAAAATATGTCGCAAATCATTACGCAAATATTTTCTATCTTGATTTGTTTGATCTTCAAACCACTCCAGCTTTTGAGCTTTAGCATATGTATTTAATTCAGCTTTTTTAACTGTGAGAAAGGGTCTAAAGATTAAAAGCTCTTTAGTTATTTGAGTTAAATGAGCCATCGCAGCTAAACCATCAATTCCGCTGCCTCTACTTAATCTAATAAAAAAATTCTCTATTTGATCATCCAAGTGGTGAGCTGTAAAAATTACTTTTACTTGGTTTTCTAACGCATAATTGCTTAACAATTCATATCTAGCTTCTCTGGCTTTAGCTTCTAAGTTAGAGGTAATGTTTTCTTGATGCTCCCATTTAATTATTTTATGTTTTATATTTAAACTTTGCATTATATGTTGCACTGACAAAGCTTCCTGCTTAGCCTCCTCTCTTAAACCATGATCTATGGTTACCGTTAAAAGCTCAGCATTATGTTCTTTAGCCCAGTTATTAGCTAGAATAGCTAATACCATACTATCTACCCCGCCTGATAGAGCTACTATAAATTTAGTTAATTTGAGCTCAAAATTCTGCTCTAATATATGCGCAAATTTTTGGACTAAAATATCATTATTCATATTTTATAAATTGCTTCTAATTTATTTTACAAGCTAAAGTAACTAGCTCATCCTTTGCTTTATTCCTAAGTGATTCAGAAACTACCAAATTCGGATCTAAGAGAATTTCAAAACCTGTGCATGCCTCCTCCATTTTTTTTGCAATACTTAAGACTATGGATAATTTGAATAAAGAATCATTTCTTCGTGGGTTATTTGCGTAATCACGATAAGATATTAAGTAATTTTTTGAAGCATTATTATAATCTTCTGCTTTATAGGCTATTTCACCTAACCAAAAATAAGCTTCACCTAATTTTAAATCTTCTGGGTATTTTTCAATAAATAGCTCAAATGATCTTTTTGCTATATCGTAATTTCCTTGTTGCAGCATCTCAAAACCATATTTAAACTCTGACATATTCTCATTTAAATGCGCATCTACCACTTCTTGATCCTCTTTTGGGCTAATAGATTCTAATTTATTTGATAAAGTAATTTGTTTCTTGTCGAGCATAATTATTTGAGCCCTCAATTCAGTTACTTCTATCCTTAACTCATTTATTAAAGTTTCTAATTTTTGTATTTGATATGATGTTGCCACATTGGTGTTAATTGGTTCAACATCTGTAATCACAGCTTTTTCTGCTGCTACATTTTGACTAAAGAGCAGGATAATAACAAAATATTTCAACATTAACTAAAATCTAACCTATAATAACATTGTTAATTTATAATAAATTGAGCTCTTCTATTTTTAGCATGAGCTCTTTCGCTAGAACCTAACGACTTAGGTCTCTCCTCACCAAAACTGACAGTGCTTAATCTTTGTTTGTTTATACCAGAATTGATCAAAAAGTTTTTTACAGTGTAAGCTCTTCTTTCTCCTAAAGCTAAGTTATACTCTTTGGTGCCTCGTTCGTCACAATGCCCTTGAATTAACAATTTTTTAGCTGGGTTTTGCTTTAGCCAGGTTGCATTTTCAGCTAATTTTTTTTCTGCTCTATCATTTATCAATATGCTGTCATAAGAAAAATAAATTACATCTTCAAATATTACCTTTCTTGCTAATTTTTCTGTACTTTCTTTTACCATAATTATTGGTTTTTTAACCGGCTCTGCTGGTTCAATATTTTCTTTAGTTGCGCATGAAGCTAATAATAATATTAGTAGATATTTTTTCATTTTAAATTCTTCTCATTCTGTTCTTAGATCTTTACCTCATAGCTGCATTTTATTCAAGAGTAAAATCAACTATTTTACTTATTATTAGCTCGTAAAAATTTTGTTTCTTACTAAATAAATAATTTTCTATCTAAAACTTGCTATGAATAAGGATTAAGTTATTTTACTCAATAAAACTATATTCACATGAGCTATAATTCACTGAGAGATTTTCTAAAGATTCTAGAAAAAAACAATCATTTAATTCGCATTAAGGAACCTGTGGATACTGAATTAGAACTGACTGAAATATCACGCAGGGTTTTAGCAAAACGAGGCCCAGCCCTATTATTTGAGAATGTTATACATAAAGGTAAAAAAAGCCCCATACCAGTCTTAACTAACTTATTTAGTAACATTGAGCGCATAGCTTATGGCATGAATAGCAGTCCAGATAAATTAAAAGACATTGGCGAAACTTTAGCATTTTTAAGACAGCCAGAGCCACCAGCTAGTTTTAAAGAAGCCTTTACTATGTTGCCCCTTGCAAAGAAATTACTGCAAATGAAACCAAAAAATACCAACAAAGCACCATGCCAGGAAGTAGTGATAAAAGGTGATGACATAGATTTAAACCAATTACCAATTCAAACATGTTGGCCAAATGAACCTGCCCCTCTAATTACTTGGCCTTTAATAGTGACTAAAGGGCCAGATAAAGATAGTAAATTAGATGATTTCAATCTTGGCATATATAGAATGCAACAAGTAGGTAAAAACAAATGTATTATGCGCTGGCTAAAGCATAGAGGGGGAGCCGCTCAACATAAAAGATGGCAAGAATCAAAGCAAAAAACTCAATTCCCAGCAGCCGCTGTACTTGGTTGCGATCCTAGTATTATTTTGGCAGCAGTTGCACCTATTCCTGATAATTTATCTGAATATAAATTTGCCGGTCTCTTAAAAAATAAAGCTATTGAATTAGTAAAATGTAAAACTATAGATCTAAAAGTACCTGCACATGCTGAAATTATTATAGAGGGCTATGTAAGTTTAGACGAATATTTAGATGAGGGACCATATGGTGATCATACTGGTTATTATAATTCAGTAGAAAAATTTCCTGTATTTAACATAAGTGCCATAACTATGCGTAAAAACCCTATTTATTTAAGCACATATACAGGTAAACCTCCTGATGAACCTAGCATTTTAGGTGAGGCCTTTAATGAAATTTTTAACCCTTTATTAAAACAACAATTTCCTGAAATCATTGATTTTTGGCTACCACCAGAAGGTTGCTCTTACCGAATTGCAGTTGTGTCTATTAAAAAATCTTATGCAGGTCAGGCAAAAAGAGTAATGATGGGTGTGTGGAGCTTTTTAAGGCAATTTTTATATACAAAATTTATTATTATTGTTGATGCTAATGTTAATATAAGAGACTGGAAAGAAGTAATGTGGGCAATATCTACCAAAATGGATTTTGCTCGTGATACTACTATTATTGATAACACTCCTATCGATTACTTAGATTTTGCCTCCCCTAAATCAGGTTTAGGCTCTAAAATGGGCTTTGATGCTACTGATAAGATTGGCGCAGAAACAGATAGAGAATGGGGTGAAGAAATAAATATGAATGAAGACATCATAAATAAAGTTACACAAAATTGGTCTAAATATGGTTTAGATTAAAGCATATATTTTACCAACATAATTTAGTAAAAATATGCAACAAAAAGCCCTAAAGCAAAGTATTTTAGCTTAAGAGCTTTTGAATAACTTTAAAATTACC
This sequence comes from Alphaproteobacteria bacterium, assembly GCA_018667735.1. NCBI lineage: Bacteria > Pseudomonadati > Pseudomonadota > Alphaproteobacteria > Alphaproteobacteria bacterium. Next base: position 8,888 of record JABIRX010000064.1, read on the forward strand.
TCCCATGTCCTTGCTGCATTTGCTGTTCGTCAGCTAGCCTTGCTAAAAACCCAGCTTGCATAGGAGGGGCTACTTCAGTCAAGCTACCTCGTGTAGAATCTCCTGCAGCAACTCTTCGTCTTACTCCTCTTTCTGGAGGAGTGTGACCCATAGTAGAGCGATGTGACGTACTTCTACCTCCACTTCTTTCAGGGCTTGATGCAGCCTCTCTCTCATCTTCCGCTCCCCGTTGATCAGCTTCGGCAAATGATCCAAAACCTGTGCTAATTGATATAGCTTCTCTATCTATATATTTCTTTAACCTATCAATCATTGACCTACCATTTCCTTGATATCTAACTTGATCTTGTTGTGCCTCTGTTAAGGCAGCCTCTAACTTTACTCCTACAAAAATATTATCACATAGTAATTGTAACTCTTGCTTTTCAGTAGCATCAGCGAGGGTGTGACAAGATGCCAATCCTGCTAATATTGAACGTTTCCCAGCACGCTGATTCATTTCATCAAACCCTTTAATTGCTTCTATCGCTGTCTCAAACTCTGTATTTTCTACAACCTGTTTTAATCTTAATTCCATTCTTAAAGCTATATTTCTAACATGTGGTAGCTCTGTATTGGTTACAATACCGTTTGTAATATCATTATCTCTCCAAGACTTAATACACTCTTTATAATCAGTTATATTATCTGAAAGATCTGATACTTGATTGCTTAATACTAAAGAGCTTATATCCCTCGACACTATTACTCCGCAACTATGTCCATCTTTTTGCCTTGCGCTTGTCTCTAATCCATTTTGATAAGAAAAATTACCCCCTGGCACAAAAGAAAAACAGTTGTTTAATGTAATATTAATTGACTCTATTAAATCATGACGCTCTGCTGCAACCTGATCTCCTCGATATAAAGGATCATGTATGGTAAAACTTTTAGTTTGTAAATTTACTTCTAAACTTACCCAATGTTGATTATCAATATTAAATGGAATTAGTAATCTATCAGCTAAACTAGCTAAATTAGCCTGAACATAACCTGCCAAAATAAGAGGGAATGAGCTTGCTTGATTAGCTCCCATATTGTCAGCTGGAGCTAATATTACATGAGAGATGTCACTACCATCTATTGTAAAGTTATTACCTAGTACGCTATGATGTTCAACTAACCAACGCGTCAAATATTCCTGAATATTTTGATCTTCATACCAAAATCTATATTTATCATCTGCTCTATCCATAAATGCAACATTTCCAGCTCCCGCTCTCATTAACACTATTGGTTGAGAGCTAGCCAGTAAGTAAGAATATTTTCTAGACAACTCTTGTTGCCATGGTATTCCTCTATTTATTGTATGTAATTTATCTTCTATCACTCTCTCTTTATTGCCGAACACACTTCGTAATACCATAGATGAATTACCTGCATCTACAGTGCTAAAATTTCTAGAACATCTGAAGGGTATTTTTCTTCGATATACAAAACTTCTTATTTTATATCCTACATCTTTATCACTTATTGCTTGATCAAATTCTATATCTAGCGCATTTTTAATAGTCACTCTAACTCGATTTTCTAATGCAGCGTTATACCCACGACTAAATTGTGCAACTTTAATGCTCTTCTCAGCTCTAAATGGAAGCTCTAAATATTGTTTTTTGGCTTTATTATGCTCAATTATAGCTTCATCTACTGCTATTCCTTTTTCTAACAGAGTATCATATGCTGCTCTTTTTGCTTCCGCCACAGCTTTGCTTTTTTCAATCACCAATAGTCTAGCGTCGCTAAACTGTTGTGTCATCTCTGAAATAGAGCTAGTTGTTTTTGGATCATGTGTAGCTGCTTTATAATGATTATCATATGTAAAAAGCAATCCTACGGTTGTACCAGGAAAATTTTCTACTATATAATTTTTTAGTAAAATTAAAGCTAGCATGTCAAGATCTGAGGGCGAATGATCTCCATGTATATGTATGTTAATTGATCTTGCTGTATTCTGTTGTTGTGCGTCTTTATAATGATCTTTTATCTTATCTAGATTATTACTAGCTAATATCGCAAAAATATGCTCACTATGATGGTGAGTCAAACCATAATTTATTCCTGCTTCCTGTATATATGCAGCTGGTAAAATGTTGTGAACCCCTCTCTTTATAAATCTATTTGTGTAGCTTCGTTGCATACCTGCTTTAGTAGTATAGTTTTCTGGAGCAGTGTCCATATAATTATCTAGCTTATGAGCATCTATCAAATGACCTTGATCTCTCTGTCCTGGGTTTGGTTTTATTTGCATTGCATGAGTAGAAGATTTGCCATTAATCCCTGTTACTATTAACATAGGTAACATAAAATTACTACCATGAATTCTATCATCAACCCTTATTGCTGATCGCATAGATTCCCTCAATACAGAATTTATAGCAGTAGCAAATGGGATTTCCCTATGTAAATCTCTACAATTAGCTATTTGTACTTCATGTTCTATTACCTGGCTTAGATCATGATTTGGATCTCTGGCACTCTCTCTATTTCTTCTCGTCATCTCTCTTCTCTCTAAAAATTAGATTACGATTATAGCATGTTTTTTAATCACATTCAACAGTATATTTGTTTTTATACACAATTATTGCTTTATTATATTTCAAAATAAATTTAATGGTAAAATTAAAATAGCAGGTTAGGTAATATCAAGTTGGTTTTAATAGCCCTTCTATCATGATCTGAATTAAAAGCACCAACCTGCTGTATTATACCAGGTTATATTTGTAAAATGATTTTACTCAATGAGCTTTAATAAATAAATTTTAAATTAAATCGATAAATGAAATTTGATATTACCCGAATAATAAGTTTATCTTTCTAAGCCAAATTCCTTTTTATTTGATAAATAACGCTCTAAGTTACTAGTTATATGAGGGTATGCGCTTGCTTGTATTTGATGCGCTGTCTCTCCAAGCTCTTTTATATTTACCGCTAATAAGTCTTGCGCATTTTCATAAATAGTATCACTAATATAGGCTGGCAGATTATGATCCCCAGTTAATAGTAATAACGCATATGCTTTAGCTGCTGATTCTAACTGAGAGTGATCGCCCTTATCTTTTGCTTCTATATGTTCTGTGATTTTTTCTTTACAGATGCTCTCTATAGTTGGTCCCCCCAATTCATTTTTTGCATGGTGAAAACATAAAAATATATCAGCAGCATATAAAGCAGCATCCATATTTTTTTGGCATATTTCAAGTAACATTCTATCTAACTTTCTTTGAGTTTCGCTATCAACTTTCTCATTTTGGTAGCCTTGCTCTTGCAATAATGCTCTTTGCTCTACTGCTGCACTTTCTGGATCTTTAGCCCTTAGAATCTCCTCTAATATCTTTTGCTGCAGACATTTTTCTTGCTCTAACTCCTCTGCACTTAATGCTTCCTCCTCTAATTTTCTTTTCATTATAATTACATATTTTTTTATATATTTACCATACTAATATCAAAAATAACTTCAAGAAAAACCTTTGGTTTTGTATAGTATTATTTATTTAAAGCTTTTTATCATGCTATTAATTTGCACTTTTGCAACTCTTAACTTCTAGCTAGGCTATATTCTACATAAATAAATATCTATGCTAAAACTGTTCTGCAAAATAGAAAATTTATTATTTTAAAGTTAAGCAATGCACATAACTTTATTTGCTGCTAGTAATAAAAGGGCAAATAGCAACCAAATAACATGGTAAATAATATTGTTAATTTAAGTGCCACAAAAAGTTTGATAATTCTCATCTATAATTTCTGCTGGCAGCATATATTTTATATTTTTCTGCTGTTCATTATATGGCTTTGCTAAAATCTTATGTAATTTCTCAAAATAACTAAAATCATTATATTTAACAGCCTGCCAGATCACCTCCTCAACTAGATGATTACGCGGTATATAGGCAGGATTTGCTTTTAACATTAAAGGCTGGCGCTGCCTTATTGTGCTAGACTCATATTTTAAACGTGCATCATATGCTAAGTACCATTTTTTATAAGCAGGGTTTTCTGGATATATTTTATGGAAATTTCTTGCTTTCAGGTTATTTTGACCATAGTAACATAACGACCTAAATGATAAATGGAAATCAGCTTGATGTTTTTCTAATAAGTTTAAATAATCTGTAAATAACCCCACATCATCTGCCCTTTCTGTAATTAAACCAAATTTTTTGCGCATCTCGATCAACCAATATTTTTGATATAGTTGAGGGAATTTTTCTAATTCAGTTCTAGCCAGTAAAATAGCTTTATCTAACTTATTATCTAATAATGTAATGATAGCATCTGCAAAACGGGTTAAATTCCAAGCAGCTATATTTGGCTGGTTTGCATATGCATATCTTCCATAATAATCAATAGCACTAAATTTTCTATCTGGTTTATATGTATCCAGAAAGGCGCATGGCCCATAATCGATAGTCTCACCACAAATACTCATATTATCTGTATTCATAACTCCGTGAATAAAACCCTTCATTATCCAACTAACGATTAATTTTGTTTGCGCTGCAATTACTCCGCGTAATAAAGCTAAATATGGGTTATCATCTTGATTACATGTAGCGTAATGACGCTTTATCGTATAATCAGCTAACTTTTTTAATGCATCCTGTTGTTTTTGCGCAGCAAAATATTGAAAAGTACCAACTCTAATATGACTTGAAGCAATTCTGGTAAATATACCTCCAGGTAAAATTTTATCTCTTACCACTTCTTCACCACTTGCAACCATTGCTAATGCTCTTGTAGTTTTAATGCCAAGCGCATACATGGCCTCGCTCATTAAATATTCTCTAATTACAGGTCCAAGCGCACTTCTACCATCACCACGCCGCGAAAAAGGAGTTTGCCCAGAACCTTTCAATTGCAAATCAAAAATCTGACCTTTTTTATTTGCAAGTTCACCAAGTAACACAGCTCTACCATCCCCTAATTTAGGTGTAAAATTACCAAATTGATGACCAGCATACGCTGTTGCAATTGGCTCTGCTCCTTCTGGTATATAGTTTCCCGCACAAAAATTCACTCCTGCTTTAGAAGTTAGCTTTTTTACATCTAAACCAAATTCTTGGGCTAATTGATGGTTTAATTTTAATAAAACAGGTTTACTTACAGCTGTTGGCTTACTAGATACATAAAAAGATTTAGGTAATTTCGCATAAGTATTAACAAAATTTAACCCTGCAAATGATTGTTTTTTTTTCATAATAAAATATAATTAATTGAAATTAAAGTGCAAAACCAGCTTTACAAGCTCCATCTAATTCCGCAAATTTAGCATCTCCCTCATGTAACTCACTCGTGCTTTTACTTATCCTTTTCAAGATATTCACAAAATCTTGTGTATCACCTTGTATCGCCTTCATTAAAACTTCGGTTATTTTGCCATTTTTCATTGAACTCATGCCATCCTTATTTAATTCTGACTTTATCAACTCTAACTTACAACCTATTCTTTCTTGCAGCTTAACTGAATCATTATAATCTAATTGTAATTTTTCTATAAGCTTACTATCACTTAGCTTTTTAGAATATATTGCATCATCATCTAATTTAAAGGCTCCCAGTGGCTTACTATAGCTCTTTTTTTGCTCGATTAAAGCATCTATGCGTGCCTCTAAACTATAAAATTCTTTAGCATCTGGGTTTCTTCCAAACTTAGATTCTGTTGCATCTGCCACTGTTCCATTATCTAATGCTAGAGTAAAGCTACTCTTTAAACTTTCGAGATAGTTTAAAGTAGAATATATACCCTTCTGCGTAAATTCTAAATTTGCACTTAACAAACTTAGACCTGATAATAATTGGTTATATTTATGCTCTAATGCTCTATATTTTTCTTTACGCATTGAAATTATTTGCGTTATTTTACCATCCACTCCTAATATTGTCTCAGCTGATATTTGAGCTGCTAATTGATTAACCTTACTTAAAGATTCTCTTTTTTGCTCTTGCATTAATTTTTCCTTAGCCTTTAATTTAACTGAACTAGTTTTTTGCGCTCTATTTTGCTTTGCCCTTTGGCTAAATTTAACTTTTGCAGCTAATGCATCTTCTTTTGCTAATAACTCAGCGGCTATTATATCGGCTCTTTTTTGTTGATCCTGTTTATTTTGTTGTTCTGTTATGCTTGATTTAGCCTTGATTAAATCACTGCTATTTCTTTCTGTTGTTGCTATTTCTTTTGAGATTTTTGATGGTTTAGATTTTCGGCGCTCCAATATAAGGTTAAGTTCTTGATATTTTTTAATATTATTTTTAATATTCAACAAAGCCTTAGCTGCGTTACTTCCTACCTTGCTTAAATCTGCTCCTGTTAGTCCCTTATTGGCTTGAATAACAGCTTTTTCTACCTTATGAATTGCTAACTCATTTTTACCTATGTTAAATCTGATGTTTTTGCACAATTCATCTATTTGCTTATCTTGTAAAATGCTAATAGTTTTAACATTAATTTTCCCATTTTCAAACATGATGTCTTGCTCTTTTAAGCCAAGCTCAAAGCCAACTAACTCTTTAACTAATTGTGTAAATTCTTGAGCATCATTTGGGTCATCTTTATAGCACAAATAATCTTGATATAATTTATAAGCTTTATAACTAGAAACACCTATAAATAGCCCAACCGCCCCTTGTATTAATGTTCTCATAACATCCAAATTAAGTTAGCTTACATTATAGCTGATTTTACTATGATTGTAAAGAAGCTGGAAAATTACGCTATACTACTTTCTAACATCCATGCATTCTTTTGATGAACCTCAATTCTATCTGTAACAATTGTAGCTGTAACCTCATCACCAATCTCTTGTGCTGATTTTAATACTGAACTTAGAGTTTTAACTATTATATGTTGGTCCCTCAGTAATTCTGCAATCATTTTTTCAGCGGGTAAATCCTCATGACCTTCTTCTAAATGCGTTAATTCTGCGTATTTAGCATAGGTTGCTGGAACTTTAGAGCCAACAGCTCTTACCCTTTCGGCTAATAAATCTATGGCTGAAAATAAATCATTATATTGGTCTTCAAACATTAAATGTAACGATTTAAAATGGGGACCTGTTACATTCCAGTGATAATTTTGCGTTTTTATATATAAAACAAAACTATCAGCAACAGCTGAAATCAAACCATCAATAACCTTTTTTTTACTCATTATCACCTCTTCTAGCATTATAATAAAACGGCCAAATCTTAACATGACCTTATATTCATTGTAGCTTAATTTCAGCTTAATAACAAATTTTATTTAGAGGAAGTTGACAAAATTACTAACAGAAATTTTTCACTTCGCTTTTACAGTCGTTCCTCTTGGTCTTGTTAATTTAGTAATAACTTTTCTTTATAACAGGCAATATACAACCCGCATGTTGCTAAGAGGGTGGGAATTGAGTGATAGTGACAAAAAAGAAAAGCTAACAAAACTAAATATACAAAATTAGTTATTTAGCATCTTCAGATATTGTTTTAAAACCTTTATCAAACTGTATGGAAGTTTTTCACTTCTAACACCCTTTAGATTTTGACTTTTATCAATGTAAATAAAAAATGGGGCGTTCTGTTGCTCGGTGCCCCTGACCGCATTTATGCAGATCCGCTTATTTGACAATCGCCAAAATTAAGCAGCTTGTGCATATTGAACTGCGAAGTTATCGTTCGCAGCTACTGCAAAATTATCGTTTGCATTCGTAAAATTGATGATTTTATAGCTCTAAAGCTAACCAGGCTAATCAGCCTGAACGAAAATTATCCCTTTTAATATCCTGTCGAAGCTATGTCACCCCCATAAAATCTTTTTGGTGGAGGTGCCGGGCACCGCCCCCGGGTCCAAAATATTTACTTAAAATAACGTTTATCGTTATAGTGCAAAACACATTTCTTACTTTATATTTTTTTTAGAATTTGGTCAAGCAACAAATAAACTTAGCTATGAAATTAAAATCATTTGCATATTCTTGAATTGGACTTAAAATGAATATCATAAAAAAAATATATTATGTCAGCATTAGATACGCAAAAAGCAGAAATTGAAACTTTAAGAGAAACTACAAAACCAACCTTTAGAGCGATTAGCGAAGGTTTGGAAGAAATCCTATATAAAGCATTTCCAGTTTTAGATCATGGCTTTGTTAGGGTAGTAGATTACATGGGTAATGACGCAGCTATAGTGCAAGCGGCAAGAGTTTCATATGGTAGCGGCACCAAACAAGTTAGACAAGATAAAGGCCTGATTAATTATCTAGTAAGACATCGTCACACTACTCCTCTTGAGATGTGTGAAATTAAATTTCATATAAAATTACCTATTTTTATCGCAAGGCAATGGATTAGACATAGAACAGCTAATGTTAATGAATATTCTGCCAGATATTCAATTTTAGCTAAAGAGTTTTATATTCCCCAAAAAGAGCATTTAGCAGCACAATCACAAATAAATAACCAGGGTAGAGGAGAGAACCTAAGTGATGCAGAAGCAAATCAAGTATTAGAATTATTAAAGCAAGATTCATTACAAACATATCAGCATTATGAAGAAATGTTAAATCATGATGAAGATGGCAATATTTTAGATGAAAAAAAAGCTGGCCTGGCAAGAGAGTTAGCTAGAATGAATTTAACGCTAAATTATTACACTGAGTGGTATTGGAAAATTGACTTACATAATTTACTACATTTTTTATATTTAAGAGCAGATTCGCATGCGCAATATGAAATTAGAGAATATGCTAAAGCTATGCTTGATTTAGTTGAAAAATGGGTGCCAATTGCATATGAAGCTTTTGTTGATTATCGCCAAGACGCTGTTGAACTATCAGGCAAAATGGTTGCCTCATTGAAAAAAATTATTAAAGGAGAAAACTTAGATTTTGAAAGCTCCACCATGTCTAAAAGAGAATGGGCTGAATTTAAAAATATTTTTGAATTAAAGCTCTAAATACAGGGTATATTATACCGAGACAACAGAGTAAGCAGAGTGTCTCCCTTAGTAAAATTAGCAAATATTTTAGAATGCTCTGTAGAGAATTTAATAGGATCGCACAAAGAACATGTTCAAATTAAACCAAAATATGCTGATATTTATGATGACTGCAGTATATATATTGAAGCATATATGGAAAGAAATATTAGTAGCTGACAAAAATCTTATGATGAAATTTTATCTGATAAACGCTAGTGATAGCTTGGATAAGGTAAAAGAGACAAATAGAATTGCTGTTTTATTAAACTCGGCGAGAGAAAAATAACTCTAAATTATTTAATTGATATGAACTATATTTTAAAAAGCATAGAATCACTAAACAACTTAAAACAAAAGAAGCTGCTCTTATATTTTTCAGGAAGCATTATTGATTGTTATTTGCTAAAAACTCTTCTCAAAAAAACAGATTGTCAAATATTAGTCTATTATTTTAATAAAAGCACTTATCAATCTGAAAACAGCCTAGAAAACACCAAAGAGTTAGTGGAAAATCTTAAAATATTAACCTACTTCTTAAAAAATTTCCGAAGTTTTACAAGTAAAGAAATAGATTTATCTGAATTTAAAAATTTTGGTTTAAAAACCAACCTAGATGATATTTCGTCTCATATAAAATTATTCCCATTAATCACAAAAGAATTAGGAGAATTTGATTATTATATTAGCTCTTCTTCTAAAGAGTTAACAAATAATCAATTCGTAAATTTAGTAAATTATATTGAGTTAAATCGTAACAAATTTCCTATTGATAAATATTTAACTCCATTTGGCAGTTTTGAGAAAAAAGAAGTTATCGTTGAGGCGTTATCAAATAGTCTAACTATTAATGATATTAACTTTGAAAGAATTTACAATGAGAATAAAGATTTTATTGAAGAAATAAAAATATTTGAATTTAAAGACGATAATAAAACCAAAGCAGATAAATTAATTAATGTAAATACAGATTTTAACACTATTTTTAGATATTTAATATCTAAATCAACCTTGACTGCCTGCACTAATATAGTTGAACATTATGGAGCAAATATTGACAAAAAGATTTATATTCACTTACTGTCAAACGCTATCACTTGCAATCCATATAGAGAGAAACTTGTAACTTACAGCGTTGTTCAAGGGAAAATTACTGATGAAGAGTTAAACCAAGTCCTTAGGAATTATGTTGATAATTTTGCTGGATTTAAAACCATATCAACCAAAGAAAAGATAGATGAGGTTTATTATTTTTTTAATCTTTATGGACATAAAATCACAGAAGAAACAAAAGATTATTTAATGTGGGTTTCAATCAAGTGGAAAGATTGGATAAATGAAGAATTATTAGAAACACTAGTTGATTTAGGTTGTGATATTGGAGATTTATTAATCAGAACTATTGGATTTTTTGTTGAAAAAGAAGCTGAACAAAAAGCATTCATTTTTATAGAAAAATATAAGGATAGAATACACCAACTTCAATTGAATGAAGCCTTATTAACTGCCTTTAAAGCTAAATTCTTTAATTTATATTATAAATTAATTGAATATGGGGCAGATAAAAAAATAATACAATTTCATAGTTTTTGCTATTCTGCAAATTTATGGAAAAAAACATCTGATATTAAAGTTGGTCGTGTTTATTGGAGAAAAAAAGACAGAATCATAATATCTGAAATATTAAAAGAGTTAGACAATCCTCAAAATAAAGTACCACCAGTTTTTCATATTACCGGTTCAAACGGTAAAGGTTCTGTATGTGCCTTTCTAAAATCAATATTAGAAGCAAATGGATATAAAGCTCATATGTTTACTTCTCCCTCTATTATGAGAGATAACGAGAATATTATAATAGCAGGACAAGAAATAAGTGATGAGTTATATTATCAATATCTCGTAAGAGTTGAAGAAGCATTTAATAAAATAAAAGATACTGAATCTTTTAAACAAAAAATAGATGAAGCAAATAAAGCTGACACTCTAACCCAAAAACAAATAGAAGAAGATAATTATTTAGAATGGTCTTTTATAATTCCCGTAATGGCACTGGCATTTTCAGAAAATAAGGCAGATGCCACAATAGTTGAAGTTGTGACTGGTGGCGAACACGATATGACGAATATATTTGATGAGAAGACAACCATTGCAACAATTATTAACACAATTATTTATGGCGATAGTCACGCTGAGATTTTCAAAAATATAGAAGATACTACTAGTCAAAAATCAAGATTATCTAAAAATGACGTTCCTATTATTTGTTCAGCCCAACAAAATAATGTATTAGACATTATTAAAAAAGTAGCGAACGAGAAAAACTCCCCTTTACTACTAGAAAGCAAGGACTGGATTAGTGAGATTGAAGAGGGTTATTTTATATATAAAGGCTTTGGTAAAGAGTTAAAATTACAGAAACCAAACTTAGTTGGAGATATACAGATTAGTAATGCTTCCATCGCTTTAACTGCTTTATTGAAGAATTATGATAAATTTAAGATAGATGAAGAGAAAGCATCAAAAGCCATAAACACAACTAGCCTTATAGGTAGATTGAGCAATATAACAAACGATGTTCAAAAATTTGATTATAAGAAAATATATTTTGGAACAACAAAAGTTGGCAATTTAAGTATTATGGAACAGTTCTCACAGGGCACAGATCTCATTCTGACAGTTACAGGATATACAAACGAATTTATAGGAGGGTTGTTAGCAAAAAACATGAAAAACTTTCACCAAATAATTCTTGTAAAAAAAGGTAACAATTTAATCTTTAATAATAAGTTGCAGAAAATAAGTAATTTTACTGACAAACAACACCTCTCTAGCTCCATCACTAGAATTTGTTCTATGCCAAGTAAAGCTACAAATTTATTAATCCTAAATACAGGAGTTTCTACTTTTCCTAAAAATTACCTCGCAATTCTTAATGAATTAAAACAATCAAACTTTAAAGAAGATTTAGAATTTGCGAAAAAGCATAAATTATTAGACGAGCTACAGCTTTCAATAATGGAAGGGAGGGGTATTACGTCCTCATAACTTACTTATACAAAAGAGAAAAAATACTTTTGAGTAATTTTATATTTTAGGAGCAAAAGAACTCGGTATTAACTGTGAAGACTTGTTCTAAGTATATTATCTAATTAATTTTCAGCTATTAAGTCTAACAAAAAAACTCCTAAATTTGTAGCAAAAGTGAAGAAATTGTGATTTAAGTAAACTTTCTTGACTGAACTTCTATCTCATCTGGTTTCATAAAGAGTAGCTCTTGCCATACAAGCTATTAGAGATATATCGGCAAAGCTAAATTTAAGCATTAATTCGTTGATTGATTAATCTGATATTCTGTTTAAAGACACCTTGATTTTCAGCTAAAACTTTACATTGAGAAAGAGCAGCTCTTGTTTTGTCTATTATATTATCAACTTTTTCTTTAGGTATTTTAGAATCTTCACCTAATTTAATCAGATGATCAATTGTAGGGTTTTTTCCTTCGCCCATTACCATGTTACTTTGTTCTCCTCGTGGCCCAAAGGAAAATGTCAAATCATATGCTGGTGAAACTTTCCACTCTCCTGTTTTATCCATTAAAAAACTGAAATTTTTTGAATGATCATCACGATTATGGGACATTACATTAAACACAGCTAATCGAAACAATTTTTCAATCTCACCCATATCTTTTGTGAGATTAGTAGTTAAGGCAATTAAATCTTGGTAATCAAGGGATGGCAACCTAAAGTCTGAATGTAACAATCCACATGCTGTATGAGTATGAAACCGTTGAAGATTACTTCTATCTAAACGTTTTATGGCAAAATAACCTGGGCTATTCTTTGATTCAAACAAATGAATATCAGGCATTAAAATACCAGCATTTTTAGCCATTAATCCATAGACATATTCTATTTCTCCTGCATCATATCCATCTTGATTATTGCTAAATTTGACAATCCAAGGTTGGTAATTATCTGTAATTTCATTAATACCATAGATTATCTTTTTTAAATCATTGCTGATTGCAACTAGGGCTTTTGGTCTTGCACCAGCAGATGAGCCATTAAAAGCCAAAAGTTCTTTTAAAACCTCATCAGATCCACCATTTAATACTTGTTTAGATTGTCGAGCCAAAATATCCAAATTAACATTAAGATGTTTTTCATTAATGCCTTGGTCAGGTTCAAAAATTAAAGCACCAAGAGCATTAGTACCAATATATGTTAAACGATCTAAAGGTGTTATTTCGGAAATCAGCATGACATTCGAGCGTGTGAAACGATCAAATAGCAAACGTCCCCAACCATCTGGAAGACTATCATTAAAAACGCCGCAAAGTCCTTCGAACAAATTAGGATCAAACTTAAAGATAGTTGGTTGTAAAGGTAAGTGAAATGGCTAAATGTTAAGATTCAATTTTAAGAACGACTCTTCATATTGGAAGTATATTTGTCTCTTGTTTAAAGCAAGACGACCAACTGGGATGATTGCTTGACCAAAATTTAAACTGACTTTGACTTCTCTAATTAAATTTTTCATTTCCTCTTTCCTCTCTTTCGCTCTTGTTTTGCATCAGCCTTCAATACTTCATCTATCGAAGAAAATGCAATTTCATTTTTTTCGATAGACTTAACGATCTTTTCTAAACCACTTAATACCATTTGCAGCTTTAAAAACGACTCTAATGAGATTATGCTTTTTTGTTCAAATTTTCTTAATGTAGCCAAAGGAACTCCAGATCGCTCTGACAAGCCTTGTTGGGTTAAATTCATGTTAAGCCTTTGCAAGCGTGAATTAATGGCAATTTGTTCTTGAGTTTTTTTTTACAGTCGTAAGTAACATTATTATAGCATTTAATTAATACTATAATGGTGCTACAATGATAGAGTTTTGTCAATTTTAGAAATTTTGAACATTAATAATGTTTAAAAGCATCAAGGTAAAAATTGCAATAGGACGTGATGTACTGTAACTTTGTTTCAAAAAATCTAACATTTAAATAAAGTTAATGACACGAACCGCTGACTAAACTTCTGTCTCACTGCATCTCTTCTTTATACTTCAAGTATTATACTTGAAGTATAATTAACTAATATTAAATCTCTTTGGACTTACTTTAATACTGTTTGTTTCTTCAATATCATCTCACCCTGTTTTTTTTAAATGCAAAATAGCACCATTAGCAACTTTCTCGTAATTTTCATTACTTGCTTTTTCTACTTCCTTTTTAATTGCCCTTAAATCTTTAATTGATTTGCTATGGTCGCCTTTAAGTAACCTGTTTTTCTTTTCATATTCTAAATTAAAAAACCAATCTAAAATTCTATTGAGATAATAATACTTTAACCATATCACTCTCTTCTTTAGAAAGCTTTTTATATCCTCTTACATATGGCCATCCGTACCCCCAGCGAAATTTAGTTGGTAAATATGGGGTACCACCAACACGAACACCAAGCAACATCAACTGGGCAACCCTCCCATTCCCTACTTTTTCTACACATTCTTTTAAAGCATTATCTGCTACAACTCGCTCCTCATATACTCCTCCCTGCCAATATGACTTATCGTGTCTTGTACAGCAATGCATCCACAACTCTTTCTCAGCAATTGTACCATTGGGAAAGCTACTACAACCATCCGTTGTGAAAGGCTTGATAATATTTTTAGCATTACAATTATAGGAAAATGATACCATACACACTGTAGCTATTAATAATCTAAAAAACGTCATTTCTTAATTCTCAACATCATCTGAGTTATCTAACATAACATGCCATTTTGGTCTTTTCCACGAATCTTTAAATTCCATCTCATTTGCAAAATATGATTTCTGCTTAAATTCATTACCATCAATAAAAGCCACGAAGCTAAAACTTTTCTCCCTGTTAAAAAACTCTTGTGAAAACACTTTAGCAATCTCATTAGGAGGAAGCACCTTTTTTCCAAGAACTGTTACAATAGGAAAAGAAAAACCCTCATTGTGATCTTGATAAGATTTATAAATTAATTCTGAGCAAACTAACTTATCATCACTTTCAAAATCAAAATCATAATCATAAGGACGACCAACATAATGAAAACTATTTAGAATCGCCTTAGCCTTTGATAGTTTAGAAATATTTGGTCTTAATACCGCTACAGAATCTGCATTGGCAGAATAATGAAGCGATGTAAAAATAACCCCAGGGGCAATAGATTCTACGACTTGCACCTCATGACCGAAATATTCTTCTAAGCTTTGGTTATATTGTTTAGGATATCTTTTCTTTAATAACTCCAAAAAATTACCATCTTGTTGCCCCTGAGACTTGACCCACTCAATAACCTCTTTATCTCTAAAATAACTCTCCCTATCTTCTACTGTACCTATATAAAGGGCTGCATGAGGCCAAAAACCAGGTAACCCTAGGTTAGATAAGTGCCACTCCCTTCTCTCAAGCAGAATATCTCCAGGTTGCAACTTTTTATCTAACTCCTCTATTTGTTCATCTGTAATTAAATATTTATTATGCCTCCATACTTTTGTTTTACCCAATAATAATGCTCGAGACTTGACTGGATACCAGGCTGTAACTGTAGCATCTTGAATAATTTTTAAGGCATTCTTTAATGTATCTTTTGGTCCATCGTACTTACCAGCCTTATACAACCAGCTAGAATCATTTTTTATTTGCTTACGTAACAAGCTCTCATTCGATTTATAAAACCGATAAGCTATTTGCAATCTTACAAACTCAGATGCTCGCGTCAAATTAAGGAATCTAAGCTTTAATTTAGCATAAGTATCTTTCTCAAGGTTTAGTTCTGGGGCTCCCTCATTTAATATCTTATGCAAAGAATCATTTTTATCTATCTCTTTAATAATCTCCATTGAATTACGATATTGAGCTAAAAAGCTTGCAAAAGATATAATGAAAGTTTTTCTCTTTAACTCACCTACAGAATGTTTATAAGCATAATCACTTTCTGATCCTATAATATCAAGCCTTCTTACTTGATCTAAAAACAATTTCCATGTTTGCCAAATTTCCAACTTATCTTTCCTATAAAAAATAATATTGTCCTTACTATTTTTCATAAAAAGATCAGGATGATTCTTAATATACTTAATAACCTCTTGCATCTTGATCCGGACTAACTGAATTTCTAACACATCTGCGTTAGAGGTTTCTTGAGTAATGCTCATCTTTTGAACAACATCAAATCTACCAGTACAACTCAGCAAGCAAATCGTAGAGAACAACAATGTAATTTTTATTAAAGCTTTAATCATACAGAAGGGTAAATTTGCATTATAAGAATATCAACCAACTCTTTAGGGTCTTTATTGGTAACCATTTGTAATTTACCTTTATGAGATAAATTTACAAGACCACATAAAGATGACCATAATATAGCAACAAATGATTTTGCCTTTTCGATGTCACCATCTTCATCAGCTAAATAATCTACTAATACTATAAATACATCTCCTACTTCCTTCAGTACCCAGGTAGGCACATCATTATTATTCATCATTTCCTTTTCAAATAATAACCGCCAATAATCATTCTTATGCTCAGCAAATTTTATAAACTCTGATGCTATAATGCAAAGTACCTTATCTTTTGACATGTCAGCGTTTTCACCTTTAGAAATAGAATCTTCTAATAAAGATTTTATTTGTCTTAAAGTATAGCTATTCACATGATAAATAATTTCATCAAGATTCTTAAATTGTTTATATAATGAACCGTTAAGTAAACTAGTCTTGCTCAGAATATTTCTAATTGTTAATTTTTCAACACCGTCACTGTCTATAATATCTAATGCTGCATTAATACATCTTTGCTTTATTAATTCGCCTTTTTTACCCATAATATTACCTATTTAGTTATCATACATTCATATACCAGATAAACAAAAAAATCAAAACAATTGATCTATGCTCAACTTTTTTATTGACACTGAGAAGCTTTCATCATACTAATTGAGCGTTGCTCAACATATTAAGGTTTAATTATGCAAAAAAAATATAATAATATCACCTCTAACCTGTCTGATTTAGAAAAATCTTTATCTTACCTAGCTTCAAACTATGCTTTATTAAGCAAAGTAAAAAATACAGAAGAATTGCTTCATTATATGACTCAGATTAAACAAAGTTTGACTAATATTATCAATGCAATAGAGCCACTGAATAGTAACATTGTTAAACAAAATAAGTCCGTTAAGCAACTTCCTCAAATATTTAACCAACAAAGAGATAGTAAATGATAGAATTATTTGGAAACAAAACCACAGCTTTTCTTGATTTATGGTCAATAGAGCATATTTTATCTGGGATTTCTATAGGAGCCATGGTTTCATTTATTAATTATAAATATCATAACTCTCTATCACCTAAAACATTAGTGCGAATAGATATAATAGCTATTTTATTTCTAGCCTATCTATGGGAATCAATTGAAATATATTTAGAGTTAGGATTATTAGGGTCACAAGTAGAATTCTGGCTAAATGGTATTGAGCACTGGTCCAATCGGTTAATTAGTGACCCACTAATGATGCTAATTGGTTATTTCATAGGTCTTAATTTCCCTATGACGATTCATCCCGCTAGAACACTTTCTGCAATATGGTTATTTGTCCATGTTTTTATTTTCCCACATTCTATGTATATACATGAACTTTTTTAACATCATAAATTATAGGTTAATAATATGAAAAGAGTTTACCAAGCATTACTTTATTCATTAGATGGAATAAAATTTACTATTCAATCAGAAAAGGCTTTTAGAGAGGAACTAGCTATTTGTGCTATTCTAATGCCAACAGCAATAATATTAGATGTTTCTATAATAGCAAAAATACTAATGATTAACAGCTTAGTTTTAATACTTATTGCAGAGCTAATTAATACTGCAATAGAAGTTTCTATCAATCGAATCTCTAAAGAAAAACATCCTTTATCTAAACATGCTAAAGATATAGGTAGCAGTGTAGTCTTGTTAGCAATTCTTAATAGCTTTTTTACTTGGGTAATAATATTGATTTACAGATTATTTGTGTAACTTTATCCAGACAAGAGCAAAAAAATTAATAAATATGGTTTATGCAAATTGCATATACCTTCTGCCCAATGGCGAATGTTAAGGAGGGTGAATTTTGCAAGGGCAAATATTTACTTTTTTGTTTTAGTGAGCAAATGGCGTAGCCAGAGAGAAAAAAGTAATAATTCGGGAGTGAAACGACGAACCCTTGAAAAAGAGGGAGGAAAGACCTTAAAAAGATGTTTGCTTAAATTATTTAGATTTGTTGAATTACAAAAGCTTGTAACTATGTATTCAAAGGTTGATCTAGCATGTAGAGTTAGGCTTCTAAACTAAGTTAGAAGTTTCTAAGTAGATGTTTTAGGTAGAGCCTGATAAACCTTATCTCTTTTTTCAATTATAGTAACATAAAGAATCTTTTCATCATATCTATAAACAACACGGTACTTGCCTAGTCTGATTCTATAAAATGGGTATCCAGTTAGTTTTTTACAGCCACTTGGCAAGGGATTTGTCGCTAAATCCTTTATTATTGATACTAATTTCTTAACAAGGACAAAATTAGAGGTTTTATTTTTTTTAATAAATTTCTTGCTATAGGATGATAATTCTATTTGCAGCATTTAATGATTATCTTGTCGAGTGATTTCCTGCAACAATTTTTCTGATTCTTCAACTCCTATGTAGCCCTCTTTTTCTGCTTTTAGAGCAAGTTCACCCAAATACTGATCTTCAAGTTTTGCTTCTCTTTGCATCTTTTCTTCTAAAGCTTCTAAAACATAGTCTTTCATTTTTTTTCCTACTATTGCGGCATTTGCTTTTACCTGATTTTTAAAATCAGATGGAATATCAATGGTCATTTTTGAAATACTCATAATAAAACCTGTATAAATGGTTATTTATACTTATATTATAATATGAGTACCTGTATAATACAAGTTTTTTATTTCTCACAATAATATTATAAATAAAGTATAAACAAACTTTATATAGCTTCTGTCCAATGGTGAATGTTAAGGAGGGTGAATTTTGCAAGGGCAAATTTTTGCTTTTTTGTTTTAGCGAGTGAATGGCATAGCCAGAGAGAAAAAAGTAATAATTTGGGAGTGAAACGACGAACCCTTGAAAAAGAGGGAGGAAAGACCTTAAAAAGATGTTTGATTAAATTATCTTCATTTTGACTGAAGACTCTATTGCTTTAGATGAGAGATGAAAGTCAAATTAGTTTGGCTTATTTTGGTTTTGAATATAATCTTTAAAAGGCTAGAATGATTAAAGAGCAATTGTTAATTTCGGTACTTGGAAGCATGTGAAGAATTAAGAAAAAATAATATCTTCTTTTTTTAAACTAATTTCTTGCTATGTTTAAAGATGAAAAACAAAAATAGTTTTATTGCTTGATAATACGTACATTATTGTGTACAATAGCAGTCATTGTTAATATTAATTTATTAAAATTATGAATATTTATAACTCAACAACAGCAAGGCAAAATTTTTTTAAGCTTATGTCAGAAGTGTCAACAACACATAATCCAGCAATAATTACAGGAAAGAAAAACAATGTAGTTATGATTAGTGAAGAAGATTATAATGCAATGCAAGAAACACTTAGTTTGCTGGCAATACCAGGTATGAGAAAATCTATCAAGGAAGGAATGGAAACAAAACTAGAAGATTGTGATAAAAAACTAGATTGGTAGAATGTGTTGGAAATTATATTTTACTAAGCAAGCGCAAAAAGACTCATTAAAAATTGCTAAATCTGGCTTAAAAAAGAAAGCAGAATTATTACTTGCTACAATATCTGAAAATCCTTTTGCTTTTCCATACGAAAAATTAGTAGGTGATTTACAGGGTTGTTACTCTAGAAGAATTAATATACAGCATCGTTTAGTTTATATGGTTTACAAAAAAGAAAAAGCTATAAAAGTAATGAGAATGTGGACTCATTATGAGTGAGAAAAATAAACTTAGTCAAAAAAGATAGAGAATTAAGAACAATAAGATTTGGTCTAGTTTTAAATGATAGTGGAAAAAACGAGTTGTTGATTAAACTAAGTTTTAGATATAGAAAACGAACAAGAACTACGATTTGCTCTGTTCCTTTTGAAGATGATTTTTTCTTTTAACCTAACTCTTCACAGCAAAAATTCACCCCTCATTCAAATACCTATAAATACTAGCTTTAGACAAATTATATTTCTTCATTAAATCTTTAATTTTAACCCCCTGCTCTCTTTCTTGTTTTAATAATATTATTTGTGCGGTTTCTAACTTCTTCTTTTTACCAAAGCTTACGCCATTGGCTAAGGCTTTTTTAATTCCATCCATTTGTCTTTCTGATCTTATCTCAGTTTCAAATTGAGATATTGCACCTAACATGTTAAATAACAGTCTGCCTGTAGCATCATTTGTATCTATATTTTGATCTAATACTTGTAATGCTACCTTCTTACTCTTTAATATTTCTGCTATTTGACATAAATGAAGAGTTGAGCGTGCCAAGCGATTAAGTCTGGTAATTACTAAGCTATCCCCTTCCCTTACATATTCTAAACATTCTTGTAGTTTTGGTCTTTGATCTGTAGTAGCTGATCTCTTCTCTTTGAATATCTTATCACAATTATTTAATTTATCTAATTGTATAGATAAACTTTGACCTACAGAACTTACTCTTGCATATCCTACTTTAGACATTTTTAATATTTTTAAATATTTTTCTTAATAAGCAATAATTATGTCTCATAATATCTTAAAGTATTTAATAATCAACTAATGAGACATTAATTGAGACATGATTTTGGATAGTCTCAAATAGTATAGTTTAAGATACCCATTACCTTTAATAAAGAAATCAAAAAAACTAACCAAAAAAATATATTGGATCGATTAAATGGTTAAGGATTAACATATAATAAAAGAACCAAGCTTTATTACTTATAAAAACAAATAAAGTAATATTTTAGCAAGAAAAGCTTTTTATACCAACTAAATATTTGCATAGACCTAAAAATTATGTTATAATAAGCAGCATAACTATTATTTTAGGGTATTATGAGCTTAAC